>NZ_DKJS01000014.1:0-93411 GCF_002455205.1 Lysinibacillus sp. UBA6686
AAGCGAAGCGACAGCAACAATTTCGCCAAAACGAAATTGATCGCCTTTGTGCTTATGGCTTCAGCTGTCACATAGTGAAATAACGTTTCTTGACATTCCAATAACCACAGGTACAATTAAACTTAGGAATAAGGAGGGACATGCATGGCTCGTTTAGCTGCATTTATTGTAATGCTTATTCCAGGTCTTATGGCTGCAGGTGGCATTAAATTCATGCGTGATACATTATTTGGTAAACTTATTGCACCTTTCCCGTTTTTATGGTTACAGTTCGTTGTGGGCGTCATTCTCTTTGTAATAGGATTTGGCTTTTTTGCAGGCTTTTTACTCCACCGCGATCGAAAAAATGGAAAAGTTGCTCCGCGCTTCCAAAAAAAATAAAAATAGCTATCCATCTAAGTCATTTGACTTACTGGATAGCTATTTTTATTGACGGTACTGCTTCGCAATTACTTTATCAGGATAATCAGTAATCCAACCAATTACTGATGGATGTGGGTTTGTCAAAAAAGCCTCATTACCATCAATCGCATAAAAACGACATGCTTTATCACTTGCTACACATGCCTCTAAAAATCTTGGTTTATAATACCTTTTATGCATATGCACGCTGTCAATCGCTTTATAATCACTGAGCAAATCCCATTTTAATTTTTTAGTTGCAATAAGGGCTGTTTCAACATCAGATCTATATTGCTTCACGATTTCTAACAGCTCATAGTGAAACGATGAAAAATGACTGCCAACAGGCAAAATAAGTTTATGAAGCATTTGAATAAGTGCATTTTTATTATCAAGGATGGTTGATTTTAATTCAATATTAAGGGGTAGCTGATGGGAATTTGCCCATGCTAAAACGGCATCTAATGTTGGAATTTTGTACGAAGAAAAAAAACGTCTCCAGGGCTTTCCAAGCTTAAAGCTAAGAAGCTCCTCTACTGTACACTCATTCACAAGCTTATTGATGCCAACTAATCTTGATAGTTGTGGATCATGATAGACAACTGGAATTCCTTCCTTTGACAATTGGATATCCAATTCAATGCCATCTGCACCTAGCTCCAATGCCTTCTCAAAAGCCCTGAAGCTATTTTCAAGTGCATAAGCTGACGCTCCTCGATGTGCAAACACAGGAATGGACAATTGGCTAGACATTTAACTCACCAAATTCAAGGAGAAATTTACCATTGGTCATTTTACTTAATAGGGATGATTTTTTGCCAATTTGAATATATGTGCCTGGATGCGCTTCTTTTGTCACAGTAATTTCCTCTTTACCTGCATGGCGCATTTCATCCATCATTAGTTTCACCTCACGGTCAATCGTCACTGCTTCGGCCTTCAATTTCGTTAAGACCTGCTTCGTTTCCTCAAATGTAGCCACTTGCTCCTTTGTCATTTGATTAAGGATTGGTAATAAGCTTTTAATTTTTCCCTCTTGTATTGAAATATCTGATTGTAATTGCTTTAAGTGCGTTGCCTTCTCTTGCATAAGCGAATAGCTTTCTCTTTTATTGACACTTTCAATGATTAAATCTGTTCGACGCTCTAATCGGTTTCCAGATATAGCCGTGACAATTGTATTTTTCGCTACTGCGCGACCCCCAATAATTTTACCTTTTCGTTCGTCCACAAAAATAGAATGTGCAGTGAGTTGTGATCCTAATGCATAAAAGCCTATATGAATACTATCAGCTGCGACTAAATTTGCTTCATTAACATGCTTGACGAAAATATTGCCACCTGCCTCCACCAATGTTGAACCAAGCCCGAAAATGCCACCGCGAATATAGACATCACCCTCAATAGATTTTATAAGCTTGGCGCCACTTACACCTTCGGCACCCTCAATAGAAATGTCTCCAGTAGCAATAACCGTATAGCCAGAAGTGACCGTTCCTTTTATACTTAATGAGCCATTAAATTCAAGGTTTCCTGTTTCAACACCTACGTCACCATGAATAGGCAAATGTCGATTTACACCAATCATGCCCTTGACATCATCTAATACGCCTGCGATTTTGGAGCGGATAACAATTTTCCCATTCTCCTCCACTTCATAGGCAGATTTTTTATCGTATTTAATGGGAAAATCACGACCTGGTGCAGCAGCAATCGTATCACCCAGTACATTTTTCCCTGCTTTCCCTAAAGTTGCAGGTATTTTTTCGCCAAGCCATGACCCTTCAGAAATTTCAGAGATAAAGTTCATATCGTAATAATCAGCTTTTCCATCTTCGCGAATCACTGGCTTTCTCTCTGGTTTAGGTAAGTATGTAATTTGTGCATCTGTTCCTGCTACAGGTGGCGTTCCTTGAGCAATTAAAAATGCTTTTCCTGGTTCAATTTTCGAAATATCAAAATCCAAAATTCCATTTACAATTCCTTCATCTTCAAGCGTTTCTAAAATTTGTTGCGACAATTTTTCTTTGTTTTTTTGAATATAATCATGTGTTTCATAGATAAATATAGAGGCAGACATTTTATCTCGTGCAATTTCCGCTTCCACATTCGGAAGCCAACGTCCGATTTCAACAGGATTTATACTTTCAGTCGCTAATACATTTTTTAATATTGAAAAATTAGACAACTTTAGGCGGGGATGACTGCGTAAAATACTATCAAATTCTTTTAATGGAAAACCAGCGCTGAAAGTTACCATATATACTTTGCCATTTTCTTCTGATATTTCGAAGTTATCATTCCGAACTAGAATCAAGCTACCTCCTCCTTCCCTCTATCTGTAAGTATATACAATCTATTTACATTTGTTTAGAGACAATTGTCACTACTCAGAAAGAAAATACCCCTACTTTATCAGTAAGCCATTCTACTATATTTTATATTTTTCCTATCATTTTTAGCTGTTATTTACTACTAAAAGGAAATATTTTACTTAATGTATGCTATCCAGCTATCACAATTGTATAAAACAATCGCAAAAAATCATGTTATTTACTAAATCTTTCATTAATTTATCATATAGATGCTGTTTTTGTCATAAATTATACAAAAATGTATTAGGTCTTCCTAACTAAATAAAAAAATACGCCTCATAAACAGCTTGAAAACTGCTTACATAGGCGCTTTGAATTTATATATAGTTTATAAATAATGGCTACTGGTCATTCTCCTTTAACATATGATTGTAGTTTTTTAGCTTGCCATCATATCAATACGAATCTTATCAGCAATCATGGCGATGAATTCACTATTTGTCGGCTTCGATTTTAAGTGATGAACGGTATAGCCAAACATTGACGAAATCGATTCATAATTTCCTCGATTCCACGCTACCTCAATGGCATGGCGAATAGCACGTTCTACACGTGAAGGAGTTGTATTGAATTTTTTAGCGATTTCTGGATATAGGATTTTCGTCACAGAGCCTAATAACTCGATATCCTCAAACACCATTTGAATAGCTTCTCGTAAATAGGAGTACCCTTTAATATGTGCAGGGACACCAATTTCTTTTATGATAGCTGTAATCGTGCNNATTGATGTTGATTTAATTTTTGTGGCGCTGTAGGTTGTAAAACACTTGTCTTTTTAGGAAGTGTTGCTTTTTGTCCAGCGCAATGAAGAATCTTTTGCACCAATTGATCAAATTCAAATGGCTTTAGCATGAAATACGAAGCACCTAAATCAACTGCCTGTTTCATGACATCCTCTTGGCCAAATGCTGTCAGCATGATTACTTGAATTGATGACATTTGTTCATTTTGATACATGGATTCTAAAACTGCTAAACCATCGAGATGAGGCATAATTATATCTAGGAGTAAAATATCTGGTGTAAATTCCTCAAGCATTTGTAAGCAAACTTTTCCATTTGAAGCAGTTGCAATAATTTCTATTTCGGGATGCCCTTGAAAATACTGCTCCATCGTTTTTAATAACTCACGATTATCGTCTGCAATCGCTACCTTTACCTTTGTCATTTCAATTCCTCCTTCTGGACTGTGCTTTGAATCACTTCAAAGCGTAACTACCCCTTATGCCATTTTTGGCACACTGTGGAATTTTCGACATTTTTGTTTTAAAAACCTTTTCTATTTCCAAAAATGAGTATGTAGTCCGATACTTTCTTTTTTAATCGACAAGTTATGATAAATACCTGCAAAATGTCGAATGCTTATCTTCTTTATTTTAGTGAAAAAACTGAGATAAAACTACAGTTTTTTTTTAGTATCGCTAATCCCTTCATAAAAAAACGAAATCCTTGATGATTCTCATATAAAAACACAAATTTTTATGAAAAAATGGAGCTACCCAAAGGCAGCTCCACTTTTAGGATGACTTTCTTAACATTTCCGCTACAGTAATAGCTGCTCCCTTTTTTGGTTCCTCTACAAACATATGTGTAACAGCACCTACAAAACGACCGTTTTGGATGATTGGGCTACCACTCATTCCCTGTAAAATGCCACCTGTTTTTTCAATGAGCTTTTCGTCAGAAATGATAAATTCAAGACGTTCATTTTCGATTTTTATTATTTCGATTGAAAAAGTTTCCACCTTACTGCCCTCTATCGCCGTGTAGATTTCAGCCTTTCCCGTTTTTATATCCTTTTCATGCATAATTTCAATTGCTTTTGGCAAACTTTGTGGATAGCCGTCTTCCCAACGACCAAAAATTCCATAAACGGTATTTTTATCGATGCTCCCTAATCGTTCCTGATGTTTTTCAATGGAGGAAATTTTATAGCCGGGTTGACCAGGTATACTTTTACGAATTTGTTGAATCGAAGCTAAGAAGATGGAGCCAGCTCGAAAAACGGGGGCTTCTTGTAATGTTGAATCGACAATTTGATGGCCTAATGCACCGTATTTTTTTGTCTCTGGATCAATGTACGTCAATGTTCCTACTCCATCTGTTTCATCTTTTAAAAAGGAAATTACATGTGTTGCTTCTTTCTCCTGTAACTCAAGGGTTACTTCTTTTCCTTCACTTTTCATCGTCCATTTCTGCTGCCCTTGCGTGGCAACAGCCTGTTTGGCATCTGCCAGCGTTTTTACAGGTATTTCATTTATTTTTTCAATCACAGCGCCTCCTTTCATCCACNNAATAGCACATCATGTGCTACAAATACATGAGATAGCTGAAGTTGAATTCCAATTGCTTCGCCCATCGGAATTAGCTTTTTTGCGGCAAATGCCTGAACTGGCATGAATAATAAAACGATGAGCATAGGCAAAATGACAAATTGACGCCAACGACGATACATACGACACCTCCTTTTCATATTTGTCTTTTTACTATGTGTTGTTGTGGCATTCTTATAAGCGGTAAATATTTGTGCAAAATGAAAAAACCCAGAAACATTAAACATGTCTCTGGATGAAGGGTTATCTCATTTGTTTTTTTCGGGCATTTGCCATTTTTAATAGCTCTGTTGCATGCTGTAAAGTTAAGTCAGTAATTTCTGCACCAGACATCATGCGACTTACTTCTTCGATGCGAGCTTCTGTATCAATTTCAAGCAATGAAGTAAATGTTCGATCATGGTTCACTTCTTTTTTGATAAAATAATGATGATCAGCCATCGCAGCGACTTGTGGTAAATGTGAAATACATAAAACCTGAGAGTTGATAGAGATTGCAGCAATTTTTTCAGCAATTGCCTGTGCAACTCGACCACTTACACCGGTATCTACCTCGTCAAAAATAATTGAGGTGATGCCGTTTGAAGATGAGAAAATGGTCTTTAACGCAAGCATCATACGTGATAATTCACCACCAGATGCAATTTTCGGTAATGATTTTGGTGGTTCTCCCACATTCGTGGAAATATAAAAAATAATCTGGTCTTTCCCGTTGGCATCAAAAAATGATAATTCATCAAAATTAACAATAAATTTTGCTTTTTCCATATGTAATTCACGTAGTTCAGCCATAATAGACTCACTTAAATCATGTGCAGCATTTTTTCGAATAGCAGTTAATTGTACAGCCAGCTCTTGTAGTGCTGATTCCATTTCTAGTACTTTTCGCTCTTTAACCTGTAAAATTTCATCTCGATTTAAAAGTTCATTCAGCTCAGTTTTAATCTTATCGTAATACGCTAAAATCTCTTCAATTGTTGAGCCATATTTACGCTTTAAATTTTGGAATAGAGCTAAACGCTGCTCGACTTCATTTAATCGGGCTGGGTCAAACTCTAATTCATCTAATACATTTTTAACCTGGTGTGCAGCATCCTGTAATGCATAGAATGCTGTGGTTACAGCTTCCGAGGCTTCTTTAAACTGATCGTCAACTTTTGCAGCATCCTCTAATGCCCCCATTGCATTACCTATCCAGTCAAGACCTTTCGATTCCCCTTGAATGGCTTCATAGGCTTCATTTGACCGCTCAAAAATCTTATTGAAATTCATCAAACGGCGACGTTCGTCAAGAAGCTCATCTTCCTCACCTAACCTTAATTTGGCATCTTCTAGCTCTTTCATTTGGAACTGATATAAATCAATACGTTGCGCCATTAACTGTTCATCAATTGAAATAGATGCCAATTCTCTTTTTAGCGAGCGATATTCTTCATACTGGGAACTGTATACTTCCTGTATTGGAGCAAGTTGTTCCTCTGCAAAGTGGTCTAGCAAATAAATGTGCTGTTTTTCGTCCATCAGTTCCTGATTTTCATGTTGACCATGAATATCGATTAAGCTAGCACCAATATCACGGAGTACAGATAATGGCACCAGTTTTCCGTTTACTCGACAAACACTTTTTCCAGTATCATGTAAATCACGGCGTAAAATAATGGTATCTTCTTCAATCTCAATGCCTGCTTCTTCAAGCTTTTTATGCACAGGATGCAAAGAACTGGAGATTTGAAATAAACCTCCTAATTCAGCCTTTCTTGCTCCATGACGAATAAATTCAGAGTTTCCTCTACCGCCTGCAAGTAAATGGACGGCATCAATGATAATTGATTTTCCGGCACCTGTTTCTCCTGTTAATACAGTTAAACCATTTGAAAAGCTAACTGTCAAATCCTCTATAATGGCAAAGTTTCGAATACTAAGCTCTTTTAACACAAAAATGTCACCTCTGTATCAAATTCCATGCTAAATTATAGCATTTCTAATAAGCGGTTTTTTGTATTTTCACGCTCATTTTCGTCACGGCAAATAATTAAGATTGTATCATCTCCAGAAATCGTACCTAAAATCTCAGGCCAATCTAAATGGTCAAGTAGTGAAGCAATAGCATTCGCATTACCAGGAAGAGCCTTCATGACTAAAAAATGCGATGCACCATCAATGCTGACAAACGCATCTGCCAATGCACGATGTAATTTTTGCATAGGATTGAAACGTTGGTCAGCGGGCAAGCTATATTTATAGCGTCCATCCTGCAATGGAACTTTAACAAGATGAAGTTCCTTTATATCACGTGATACCGTTGCTTGGGTCACGTTATAGCCTGCATCTTTTAAAAAATCGACTAAATCATCTTGTGTTTCTATTTCATGATTGGCAATAATATCCCGAATTCGTATATGTCTCTGTCCTTTATTCATTGTGGTCACCTCTTATAAATAATTATATATATGTATATTCACACTACCATTTTCAGCATAAAAGTACAAGAAAAAACACGGCTCAGGTAGCGAGCACGTGTTATTTAAGAGCGTTATGCGCTTCTTCAACGAGTGTATCAAAAGCTGTATAAGCAAGAATTTGTTCATCTCCTACAGGATTCACTAAATGGAATAAAAACTCAATATTTCCTTCGCCCCCTGTAATAGGAGAAAATGAAGCATCCTTGACAACAAAGCCGACCCCTGTCGCCATTGCTGCCGTCTTTTCTAATACTTCTAAATGAACTTTTTTATCTCTAACGATGCCTTTTTTACCAACCTTGTCTTTGCCAGCTTCAAACTGAGGCTTCACCAATGCCATCACATCTCCTCCAGGCATCAACAGGGTTTTTAAGACAGGTAGAATAAGTGCTAATGAAATAAAGCTGACATCAATAGTTGCAAAATCTGGTAATCCCTCTGTTAAATCTGCTGCAGTCGTATAACGGAAATTTGTTTTTTCCATCACTGTGACACGTTCATCAGAGCGAATCTTCCAGGCTAGTTGGTTAGAACCCACATCTAATGCATAGCAATGCCTTGCACCATGCTGTAATGCACAATCTGTAAAGCCTCCTGTAGAGGAGCCAATATCAAGCATTAGCTTCCCCTCTACAGACATATCAAATATTTGTAGTGCTTTTTCAAGCTTCAAGCCACCACGACTAACATATTTTAAATCAGAGCCTTTTACTTGTAGTGGGGCATCAATGGCTATTTTTTCCCCCGCCTTATCTATTCGAATTTCATTTGAAAAAACAAGACCTGCCATAATGGAACGCTTTGCTTTTTCACGGGTTTCACTTAGCCCACGTTCTACAAGTAAAATATCTACACGTTCTTTCGGTTGTTTTGTCATTATTTATTCAACCCTACTTGCTGTTTTTGTTGAAGTAACACTTGCATACGTGCCACTGCATCTTCAGTTGTCATGTGAATTTCAGCGAGTAGCTGATCTACATTGCCATGCTCTATAAATTGGTCAGGGATTCCCATTCGATCGATTAGGGCATTTAAATAACCATGGTCATGTGCAAATTCAAGCACACCACTACCAAAGCCACCTTGTAATACTGCTTCTTCAATCGTCAAAATAGGTTTCTTGCTTGATAATATGCGATGCAACATATCCTCATCCATCGGTTTAATGAAGCGGGCATTCACCACTTCGATATCAACCCCCTGCTGAGCAAGCAAGTCAGCTGCTTCCATTGCCATTGGAATGGTTGTACCAAACGTTAAAATTGTTGCATCTTTCCCTTCTCGCAACACTTCCCAGCTTCCTATTGGTAAAGTCATTAGCTCATCATCCAAAGGAACACCAATCCCATTTCCTCGAGGATAACGTAGGGCGATCGGACCACCATCATAGTCTAAAGCAGTCTTTACCATATGCTGTCCTTCATTTTCATCCTTTGGCATCATGATTGTCATATTTGGTATATGGCGAAGGAAAGCGATATCAAATACACCTTGATGTGTTTCACCGTCTGCACCAACTAAACCTGCACGGTCAATTCCAATAAAGACATTTAGATTAGGACGTGCAATATCATGCAGTATCTGATCATAGGCACGTTGTAGGAACGTCGAATAAATCGCTAAAAATGGTTTCATTTTCTGTGTTGCTAAACCTGCTGCCATTGTTGCTGCATGCTGTTCAGCAATTCCTACATCAAAGAAACGCTTTGGAAAATCCTTCTGAATACCTTGTAGTTTAGAGCCAACAGGCATAGCAGGCGTGATGGTAACTATTCGTTTATCCTCATGTGCAATTTTACGTACTGTCTCTGCAATTAAGCTACTCCAAGCTGGTCCTTTCGTTTCTGATTTTACAAAGGCTCCGTTTTCAATTTTGTATGGACCTGTTCCATGCCAATTGCCAATTGTATCATCTTCAGCAGGTTTATAGCCTTTCCCTTTTTTTGTAATAACATGAACAAGTACAGGACCTTTTACTTTTTTAGCATAAGATAAGGTCATCTCAAGCGCATCAAAATCATGTCCATCAATTGGTCCTAAATATTTAAAACCTAGCTCCTCAAAGAATACACCGGACACCACTAAATACTTTAAGCTATCCTTTACGCGCTCAGCCGTTGAAGCAAGTTTACCGCCTAATACAGGGATTTTGTTGATAAGAGACTCAAGCTCTTCTTTCGCCTTTGAATATTCCTTCGCTGTACGTAGACGTCCAAGTACATTGTGTAAAGCGCCGACGTTTGGGGCAATGGACATTTCATTATCGTTTAAAATAACAATCATATTTGTTTTCGCATGACCAATATGATTTAATGCCTCAAGTGCCATACCCCCTGTTAAAGCTCCATCACCAATAATAGGTACGACGAAATTCTTCTCATTTTTAATATCACGTGCTGCAGCCATACCCATAGCCGCTGACAAAGATGTCGAGCTATGACCTGTTTCCCACTCATCATGTTCACTTTCCACAAGCTTTGGAAAACCACAAAGCCCTTTGAACTGACGCAGTGTGTCAAATTGACTCGCACGACCTGTCAAAATTTTATGCACGTAAGCTTGGTGGCCAACATCCCATAAAAACTTATCCTTTGGACTGTCAAACATTTTATGAAGCATAATTGTTAACTCCACAACACCTAGGTTCGGTCCAATATGACCACCTGTGACAGAACACTTTTCAATTAAGAAGGTACGAATTTCTTGCGCAAGATGCTCAAGGTCCCTCTTGTCTAAGTTTTTTAAAAAGGATGGACTAGTTATTTTATTTAAATCCACCTTTCTCACACACCTTTTCAATAAAATATTCACCGTATTTGTGTTTCCACCATTATAACAGTGTTATCAATATGCTAAAAGTACGAACACTTATTGTTTGCACATTCGACAAACATCCTCGACTATTCTAGCATATTCCTCGCTCTTATTGCCTTGTTTATCTTTACAAAACATCTATTGGTTCAAAGCCCCTGGCGGATGTCACGGATTTTGAAGAGGAGCTTTTCGAGCGAGCTCAAAAAACCCGGACGCAATTACGCTGAGGCGTAATTGATCTTTTAGTTTTTACGATGAACAATATAGGCTGCAAACTCACGTAGTAAACTAGCATCGACTTGTAATTGATCAAGTGCATGAATGGCAAGTTGATAATGTTCAGCTAACTTATCCTTCGCTCCATCCAATGATAATAGGGCGGGATATGTGCTTTTATCACTCGCTACATCCTTACCTGCTGTTTTACCTAGCTCCTCCGTTGTACCCTCAATATCTAAAATATCGTCTTGAATTTGGAATGCAAGACCGATATGATGTGCATATTCCTTTAGGGTTGCTCGTTCCTCTGAAGACGCATTAGCTAACACTGCTCCCGCTTCAATGCTAAATCGTAATAAAGCACCGGTTTTATTAATATGAACATGCTCAAGCTCAGCTAAATTTAACTGGCGTTGCTCACCTTCCATATCTAGTACCTGACCACCAACCATACCTTCTGCACCAGCTGCTATACTTAAAAGGTTAACCAATTCAATGCGTTTTTCAGCAGATACATTCATGCGTGCTAATATTCCAAATGCAAGCGTATTTAATGCATCTCCAGCAAGTGTCGCTAGTGCTTCTCCATAAACTTTATGATTAGTCGGTTTCCCTCTACGGAAATCATCATTATCCATGCTTGGTAAATCGTCGTGGATTAATGAATACGTATGGATAATTTCTATAACTGATCCTACAGTTAATCCATCCTTTAAATCCTTGTTAAATAGCTCAAGTACGGCTAACACGAAAAGTGGACGAATTCGTTTTCCTCCAGCCTTTAGCGAATATAGCATTGATTCTTTTAAATCACCTGGTGCATCAATCTTCTCAACAAGTGCAAACATTTCAGCTTCAACTTGTGGTATGTTGCTTTCAATAAAATGCTTTAATTGCTCATTCATTTCTTACTTCTCTCCCTTTAATGGATCAAATGCAGTCGTTTCACCTGTCTCTTGGACAATAGATATCAGCTGCTCCTCAGCATGTTGCAGTTTACTATGGCAAAATTGTGATAACTCCATTCCTTGCTTATATAAATCAATGGCGTTTTCCAATGGCACATCACCTTGCTCTAGCTGACGGACAATTTCCTCAAGTGCTGTCATTGCTTCCGCGAAAGTCTGTTGTTTCTCTGCCACAACTATTCCCCCTCATTCTTTGGCAAGATTTTTGTCACTTCGGCGATAACCTCTCCATCATGGAAGGTTAGGGTTAATTGATCCTGCTGTTTGACTTCAGCGGATGATTTAATCATTTGTTCATCCTTATACGCTACTGTATAGCCCCTTGTTAAAATCGCAAGTGGATTCAATGCTTCTAAAGTTCGAACAGTTGCCTCAAATTGATGTTTTTGCTTCGTCACATATTGTTTGGAGGCATGTGTTAATTGTTGAATTCGTGTTTCTAGCTCACGTTGATAGAAAGTGAGTGCCTTTTTTGGTGAATGTTGCTCGATAGCACTATGTAGTTGCTGAAGCTGTGCACCCTTTTTCATCAAATCTACCTGCATGGCTTTTTGTAAGTCTGATTCGAGCTGAGCTAGTTTTTCAGTAAACGGACGATATAGTCTTTCTGGCATTGACAATGGATAAGACTGTTGGAGCTTATTTAGACGTTGTCGCTCAGCCATAAGTTGCGCCCTCACCATTTGATGGAGCTGCGATTTTTGAGTCAGTACACGCTGAAATAAATCCTGTTGATCAGGTACAGCTATTTCAGCAGCAGCCGTTGGTGTAGGAGCACGCAAATCTGCCACATAATCCGCAATTGTCGTATCTGTTTCATGACCAACAGCACTAATAATAGGTATGCGGCTACTAAAAATAGCACGAGCTACAATCTCCTCATTAAATGCCCATAAATCTTCTATTGATCCTCCACCCCGTCCGACGATGAGAACATCACAAGAAGCATCTAAATTTGCTTGCTCAATATTTTGAACGATATTTGGTGCAGCTTGTCCCCCTTGAACAAGCGTTGGATAAATCAATATTTCAGCAAGTGGATAACGTCGTTTTAACGTTGTACAAATATCGCGAATCGCTGCCCCCGTTGTAGATGTCAAGACACCGATTCTCTCAGGAAATCTTGGAATAGACTGCTTCCATTCAGTTTTAAAAAGACCTTCTTTTTGTAATTGCTCTTTTAATTGGTTAAAGGCAACAAACAAGCTACCAACCCCATCCGGCTGCATCTCCTGTACATATAGCTGATAGGTTCCATAGCCCTCGTAAACGTTTACATCACCACGGATAAATACTTGCATTCCTTCCTTGGGTTCGAACGCTAATTTAGTGGCTGCTGTTTTAAACATTGTTGCGGCAATTCGTGCACCATCATCCTTTAAAGTAAAATAGATATGTCCAGATTGATGAATTTTAACGTTCGATAGCTCCCCCTTAACATATACCTCACGTAAATGTGGATCGGCATCAAATTTTCGTTTAATATATTTTGTTAATGCTTTTACCGTTAAATAAGAAGCAGATGACATGTTTTCGGCTCCTTTACTAAAATCAAGTTTTTCACAAAACTACAACTATCATAACATTTTTTAAAGTCGTTGACGTGCCAAAATGTAGTTTCGCTAGAAAAAATGACTGTCTTTCATCCTATTGAAGAAATTACTGCATATTCAAATGATAGATTTTATGCGTTTTCCCCCAAGAAAGCAAGTGCCTTATACTTCAATCAGCAATAATGTAGTACTTTGATTACTATATTTATAATTCAATGTAAAAGCTTGTTACTCATTATCATTTAAAATAGATATAACAGCGCTAGTAAATTTGTTTTCAACAGCATAAAAGCCTTCCAACAACTAACTGTTAGAAGGCTTTATATTAATAAAATATTAATAAGAGCGTACCTACAAGAAAACAATAATAAGTAAAGTAACTAAGCTTGCCACTTTTCATAATACCCATAAACCAGCGCATTGCAAAATATGTCATCAATAATGTAGCGATAAATGTTGCAGCATATGGGATGGCTAATGTACCTTTATTGGGTTCATTTAAAAAATCTGTTATTCCAAGCACAACACCCCCAAGGCTTATTGGAATATAAAGCATAAAGGAAAAGCGTAGGGCTGTATCCTGCTTCATTCCCACAGCAATAGCTGAAATAATTGTTGCTCCTGAACGACTGATGCCCGGTGTGAGTGCGACAGCTTGACCTAAGCCAACAATGATAGCATCTTTTACAGTCAAATCTGCATCCTTTTTTGTACCTCGCATATTGCGAATAAGCCAAAGGGCGATACCTGTTACAAACAGCATAATTGCAATCGTTGTCATGCTAACATTGTCTGCAATAAAATCACTAAATAACACACCTAAAACGCCTGCCGGAATCGTGCCAATTACGATATAAACGGCAAAACGAAAATCTGCCTTATAGCGCTTATCACCTGTTTTAAGATAAAGGAAAAAGTGTGAAATGAGCCGGACAATATCCTCACGATAGATGTAAACAATGGCCAGCAATGAAGCTGTATTCGTTAAAATAGCAAAAGTAAAGCCTTGCTCACCTAAACCAAGTATTTCACTTGCAATCATGACATGACCACTCGACGACACTGGTATTGGCTCCGTGAAGCCTTGCACAAGTCCAATAATAATATGCTTAATAATTAGTATAAGATCTAGGTTTTCCATAAAAACCTCCTTTTTAGTATGTATGTCTTAAACAGTATATTAGACGGTAATAGCATGGCAAAAGTTCTCAAAATAGCATAAATATAAATTAGGCTTTTCAGCATAAGTAAAAACCATCTCAAAAATTTCGAGATGGTTTTAAATAATTAAAAGTTATGCTCATTATAGTTTAACTTTATTTGCAAGCTTATTTTCAGCAGCTTGTACTGTGTTGAATAGTAACATTGTAATCGTCATTGGTCCCACACCGCCTGGTACAGGTGTAATATGTGATGCGATGCCATCAATTTCATTAAAGTTTACATCCCCACAAAGCTTGTTATTTTCGTCACGATTAATGCCAACATCAATCACAACAGCGCCTTCCTTTACATGCTCCTTCGTAATAAAGTTAGCACGTCCAACGGCAGCAATTAAAATATCTGCTTGCTTTGTGAATGAAGGTAAATCTGGTGTTTTTGAATGCGTATAAGTAACGGTTGCATCCTTTTGTAGCAAAAGTTGTCCCATCGGTTTACCAACGATATGACTACGACCAACAATGACAGCGTGTTTTCCTGCAATTTCGATTCCTGAATACTCAAGAAGCTTCATAACCCCGAATGGTGTGCATGGTAAAAATGTTTCTTGGCCAAGCATCATTTTCCCAACACTTACTGGTGAGAATCCATCAACGTCTTTATCCACAGCAATTGTGGCAATAACCGTATCCTCATCAATATGCTTTGGAAGTGGTAATTGTACTAAAATACCGTGAATATCCTCACGAGTATTTAAGTGTTCAATTTGTGCTAATAATTCTTCCTGTGTCGTTTCTTCAGGTAGTTTTATTAGCTCTGAAAACATACCCATTTCTTCACATGATTTTTGCTTATTTCTCACATATGTAGCAGAAGCTTGATTGTCCCCTACTAAAACAACCGCTAAGCCTGGTGTCAAACCTTGCTCTTTTAAGCTTAACACACGTTCTGCTATTGATTGACGAATAGCTTGACCAATTTCTTTACCATTAATAATTGCACTTGACATAAAACTTCGTTACTCCTTCCAATTCAACACATTTTATTGTTCTGTAAATTTAGAAAGTACGCCATTGACAAATTTCGACGATCCTTCATCGCCAAATGTTTTGCATAGCTCAATTGCTTCATTCAGTACTACTCTTTTTGGTGTTTCAGGCATGTATAAAAGCTCATATACAGCTAAGCGTAAAACTGTTCTCTCAATTTTGGGCAGACGGGCAAGTGACCACTTTTCAAGATGCTTCTCTAAAGTAGCATCAATTTCCTCCAAATGTTCAGCTGTTCCAGTAACAATCTTTTCATAGAAGACATTCGTTGGCTGACCTTTAATATGCTCCATTGCTTCTTCAATTGTTACGTCAGTATTATCCAGCTGAAACAAAACTTGCAACGCTTTTTCGCGTGCCTCATGTCGTTTCATGTAAAGCTCTCCTTCTTAAGTGGCATTAAGGTTTATAATAGCATAAATTTGAACGAGAAACACGAATTCCAGCAAGTTTTCAATAATCTGAAACCTTTTTCAAGCAACTTTCTGCTTGTTTTCATGCATCTCAATGAAAAGTATGATACAAGTAGAAAATAACCATCCGCATTTCTTGTTCATTTAATAAGAATGTTATAATAAAGAGACTTCTATTTCATCTTTGGAGGTGTTTTATTATGCATTATGAAGTGAAGTGTACAAGCTGTAAAAGATCATTCAAATTATATGAAGATGAGGAACAATACAAACAATTGAAGGAACGTAAATCCCGTTTATTTTACTGCGAGGATTGCAAGCATAAAATTCGCTTTGATGCCATTCGAAACTTCTTTAGCTCTTACTAGTGGAGGCAATTCATTTATGAAAGAACATTATTATACAATTGGTGAGGTTGCTAAGCTCTCTAACTTATCTGTACAGACCTTGCGCTACTATGACCAAATTGATTTATTTAAACCTGCTCATATCGATACCCATACCAATTATCGTTATTATAAAGATACTCAGATTTTTTACTTAGATATTATTAAGTCGCTTAAATATATTGGAATTTCCCTTGAGGATATAAAAAGGGCGCTTGGCTTAACCTCGGAAGAATTGATCGTTTTTTTAGAACAGCAGGAGCAGCGTATAGAACAAAAAATCACGCGCTTAAATGAAGTGAAGTACACTTTGCTTAAAACAAAAAAACAAATGCAAGAACAAATTGATATTCCAATTTTCGGAGATGTTTATGTTCAAGTAGAAGAGGAAATGCCTATTTTACAAGTTACGACTACTGAGCTAACACCTACATCTAGCACGAATACGTATTATGCAACACTTACGAAAATAATTGAACGTGAAGGAAGTGTCTTAAATAGTCGCTATGGTTGTATTTTTCCACTAGCACGCTATACAGATGTTCATTCTATTATTTATGACGCTATCTTTACACCACTTTTAACGGAACGAACATTTTCTAAGCTTTCTCCAAATATCAAGCAAACAATAAAGCCAGCCGGTAAATATGTATGTATTGCCTTTATCTATCATCCTGATACATACTTTTCATATTATGAAAAACTAAGAGCATACGTAGAAGCACAACAAGAAGCCTATGAATCAATCGTCTATGAGCTTTATATGCCTGCTTCCTTCACCTTTGAGCATGAGAAAAAATTCATCGTTGAATTAAAGGTTAGACAAAAATTAATTGTGTAAAAAATTTGATGTGAGCACCTGCATAACAACTCCCTCCCACTACCACACTTATCTAAAGCAAAATTAAAAAAAGTAAACAAATCTTTTGACCCTATAGTTACTATAGGGTTTATTGTATTACTCATGGAAATATTCTAGTAGACTTTGTTCTCATGTATTGTGAAAGATTAAAGGAGAAAAAATATGGATAAGAAACAAATTTTAACGTTAACAATTTTATTATCGAATCTATTCATTGCCTTTTTAGGCATTGGTTTAGTTATTCCAGTGTTACCTACTATTATGAATGAGTTACATATTTCAGGCTCAGTTGTAGGTTACATGGTGGCAGCCTTTGCCATTACGCAACTTATTGTCTCTCCTATTGCCGGTAAGCTAGTGGATAATATAGGCCGTAAAGTAATGATTGTGGCAGGTCTTTTTATTTTTGGGCTTTCCGAGCTATTGTTTGGGATTGGTCGCACGATAGAAATTCTCTTTATCTCACGTATGCTAGGGGGCGTGAGTGCTGCCTTCATCATGCCAGCAGTAACAGCCTATATCGCTGACATTACTACATTATCACAGCGTTCAAAAGCACTAGGCTATATGAGTGCGGCTATAAGTACAGGGTTTATCATTGGTCCAGGAATTGGTGGATTTTTAGCTGAGATTGGTACGCGGATACCGTTTTATGCTGCTGGTATACTTGGTTTTGTAGCGGCAATCCTGTCATTGATTTTGTTAAAAGAACCGACACGTTCTTTAGACGACCAAGAAGCTGCACCATCTATTTTAGGCAGTGTGAGACGAGTAATTAGTCCGCTGTATTTCATACCATTTGTGCTAATTTTCGTGCTTTCCTTTGGTCTAGCGGCATTTGAATCGCTCTTTAGTTTATTTGTGGATCATAAATTTTCATTTACACCTTCAGATATCGCAATTATCATTACTGGGAGCGGGATAGTCGGTGCCCTTGCACAACTATTATTATTCGATTGGCTGACGAAAAAAATGGGTGAAATTAATGTTATTCGTTATTCACTCATCCTCTCTGCTGCTCTTACTTTTGCGATGACTGTTGTAAGTCATTATTTTGCAATCTTATTTGTAACATTCTTTATTTTCGTAGGCTTTGATTTAATACGTCCTGCCGCTACCTCTTATTTATCCAAAATTGCCGGAAACGAGCAAGGTTTTGTGGGTGGTATGAACTCCATGTTCACAAGCCTTGGGAATATTTTTGGACCCATTTTAGGGGGCATCTTGTTTGATATTAATTTAAACTACCCCTACTATTTTGCAACAATCGTATTAACCCTTGGCGTTATCCTTGCTTTATTTTGGAGAAAGCCAAAGCATATTGAGCTATAATGTATTGCTAAAACATTTCCTATTTAATAGAAAAGGGCTGCCAATCTCGGCAACCCTTTTTTTGCTATTCATGTACAGCAACCTCTTCTTTTTCAAAGTGAATGCCAGTAATGTGTACATTCACCTCTGCTGTTTCAAGTGCAGTCATATTAAAAATTGCCTGACGAATTTGACTTTGTACTTCCTTCGCAACCTTTGGAATAGCATGGCCATATTTCACAGAACAAAATACATCAATGGCAATTTCACCTGTTTCTGTCACACCCGATTTAATGCCTTTATTGTGCACTTTTTTACCGAAGCGCTCAACAACACCCGTTGCAATATTACCACGAGTTGCAGCAATGCCCTCAACCTCATTTACTGCAATCCCAGCCACAACTTCGATTACTTCCGCTGCTACTTCTATTTTCCCAAGTTCTTCTTTTCCAGAAGGTGTTGGTTGTACGAAAGATTGTCCTACTTTCTCAGCCATACAAATATCATCCTTTCCCTAACACATCACAAACCAATGCTGTTCTTACGCTTATTATACTATAAAAAGGAAGGTTTGGCTGTCGAAAGCCGCTTTAGCCGATAAATTTAAAAAGTTGGGCGATAAAGCTTAATTTTTTTCGATAACTATAAAAATTCTATCGATAACATCAAATTATTTCTCTATAAAATAAAAAGAAAGAAATCTTTGAGTATTTCTTCACTTTTAAAGTAGAAATTCTATAAATGTAGACGGAAAAATCTCCTAAATACCAATCCCTAATAATGATGAATTTTAACTATTAAAGATTTTTTTAGGTAGGATGTTATATCGAAGAGGCTTACCTCATATAGTGGTTTGGTGAAAGCTTTGCTATCACAATTAAGTATAGGGGGAAGTACAGTGGAAAATGAACAAAATAGGTTATTGACAGCAACAGATTTACAAGATGGGGACAATACTCAAAGCTTTGCAGACAAGTTATATGAACAGATTACTTCCGTTATTGGTGGCAGTAATGCAAATCAATTTTTTTGTATGAGCCTTCCCGGGACGTTAATTAGTGCCTCGCAGTATGCCTATGACATTGACAATAACGAACCAAAGCCTGCCTTTGTTAGAGCCAATGAATCAAAGCTTGTCAATAAATTATTTGATGCCTGTCAGATGACAGCCTCTGATAATGGGCGTCACTTATCAACCCAGTATAAAACCGCACTGGATATGCTTACGCCTAAATTAAATAGTAAGCTTTTCGAGGCAAAAAACAAACTGCGAGAAGTACTAATGACACCATATCCTTATAATTTTGGTGATGGCAAGCAGGATGTACTTACGCTTGAACAAGTATTCTACCGATTGTATAGCGATTATGTAGAGGCAAAGCAAGCATGGGCTGAAAAGCAGGTGGCAAAGAAAAATGAGCTTGCGAAAAAGTACCCAGAGCAGACAGCCGAAGACTACAAGCAACGTAATAATGAATTTTTAGATTGGTATGAAATAACAGCAGAGGCAGAAGTACTTGGAGTAGAGGAAAAACTCGGTAAAGTATTGAGTGTCTTTTCCCCAGGTGATATGGAAATTATTAATGGTATTTTAGATAGTGGCGTAGGGCGTGAGATCGCTGAGGCTCGTTCTACAATTGCCAATGTAGGGAAGATGAATCCTGATGGTGGACATGTTTATCCTGTACAGCTTTATCCAGAAAATTGGTTTACATTATTAAATACCTCCTTTACACCTGTTGACTTACTTGAAAGTCCTGCAGCGTTAGCACAGCAGTTGGCCCTATTAGTAGCTCAACGTAGCAATATTACAAGTAATATTAACTCATTTTTAGCAATTATTCCAGATGAAACAGAAGTACAAGCATTAAAAGAGGCTTATGAAAAAAGTGATACAGCGTTTAAAGCATCTCTTGAAGCACTGCAGAAAACGTATGCTAATACAACATTAGATATGTTAAAAACATTGGTCGATATAATGGCTTCCCAAGGATTACAGGAAGTCACAACCGTCCTACCTTCAACAGTTATGCGCATTTTTGGCGTTGAAAATGACAAAGTAAAAGACCTACTTGACAAACTTAGTGCTAACTTTAAGGACTGTTTAACTGCACAAAATGATTTAATTGACAAGGCACAAAAGGCAACAAGCGCTGCGATGCAATATTTCGAAAAGAATAATAAGCTTCAATTCAAATCCATGCTCTCTCCATTACAGCAGCAGCTTGACAATACAAATCAAGATATTGAGGCATTAAAAGAGAAAATAAGACTTGCCACTGTTTTACAATCTTCCAAGGAGGCTAATAAGCAAGTGGATGAAAATGAAGTTGCACCAAATCATGTACCAGAAAACTTTACACAAATTATTCTTACATCAAGCTTAAAAGAAGCAAATCAAGCTTCCTCTTCCTATGCTTCAGCATCTTCCTCTAACTACGGTGTATCCTTTTTCTTTGGAGGCTATTCCAGTAGCTCTAGCCATAAGGAAGCAATCAGTAATGCATTCGCTAGTAGCTCAGAGATGTCGATCCAAATTGGACTATCTGTGGCAAAGGTACAAATTGGACGAGAATGGTTTAATCCTGGAGTCTTTTTATTGACAGAGGATATGTATAATACATCGAGCAAATCCATTGCGCCATCGAAAGATTATCAAGATTTTTCAAAGGAACGCTTAAAGGAAATGAATCAATGCGTTTTCCCATGCTTCCCTACGGCATTTGTTATTGCGCGAGATGTTACTATTAAATTTACTTCTGCAACCGCTATATCAAATTCATTTGCACAAAGTGTTGAGGATCATTCAGCAAGTGGCGGAGGTTTCTTTATTTTCGGGGGAAGCAGGTCTTCTTCCTCATCCTCAGCCCAAAGTAATTCCAGTGTGCAATCCTCTGCTAATAGCGTAACGGTACGATTTACGAATCCACAAATTTTAGGCTATTATCTTGAAGCAACACCGGCGGATAAAAGTGTCAGCATTAACAATACAGAGGCAAGCAGTAATACTGATTTCATCTCTATTTTTGAGTTCGTCACGAAATTCCAAGAAATGCTAGATGAATACAATAAAAAATATAATAAACAGACTTTAAACTTATAGGAGGAATGAGAATGTTTGCTAATATGCCAACGACAGTAGAGGGTGCGAAATTGCAATTAACACAGGAGCAGGAAGCGAAATTCCGAGTAGTTTATCGTAAAACAAAGGATGAGCAAGGTGCTTATTTTACTGATTTATGGAACCCAGAGATCGACTATACAGATGAATTTATCATTGTCCCTTTAAGATCGGTATATGATGGTGTAACAGATCCTCTTGCTATCGGCACAAAGTTTGCTAATGTGGAGGGTAGTACTCATGATCCGAAGCATGGAGAGAAATCTTGGATTCAATTGTTGCTAAAGTATTTGCCAGCAGGGGATGTGGATTCTTGCTGTGCGGAGCATAATAAAATTTATGTAGGAGATTCACAAGATGAAAGTGATGAAAAAACAAATGAATTTTCCTGTGGTGGCACATTAGTAGGCGGTCATGTGATTTTACAAGCAACCAACTCAAGTACAGTTGATGAAGGTGGTAATGTACACCTATTACCGATTTGTCACAAGCATAATACGTTTCGCTATACAGGTTGGACTGGCGCAGGCTACTATATGAAATTAGCGCGCCAAATGAAAGCAGTAAAATTAAAATCGTATTTTCAACTATCTGCATTAGCAGTAGAATAATCATAATGATTAGATACGGTTGATACAAAGGCGTATCAAATAATAAAAAGTGAATTATAACATAAAAGACCTCCTAGCTACTAAAGGTTAGGAGGTTTGACAGTTAAAAATGCTAACCTCACTTTTTCTGCTACAACCAAAACTATATTTTTTCAAGAAACTTATATTACTTAATTCCCGATGCATTAACCTTACAAATAGAGCCATCTCAGAACGCTATTGGATACTCCCCTCTCCTCCCTTCCATAATTGACAGTCGCGAAAGGAATCTTAAAAAAATTCTCATAATAAAATGGAATACGACATGCTCCTTTCCTATTATATTTTTTGTTTTGCACTTCTACTTTTAATCTACATTTTTATGAAATCAGCCATTACCCCTCTTTTCCTTTTTTCCAAAAACCAAAAGACTACTGTCAACATTAATAAAAAAACAGGAATCAAACCAATATACTTCCAAGCATTGTTTGCTCCAAAAAAATAATAAGAGGCAACTGGTATGGATGAAATTGTACTTATAAGCATATAAACCCACGAAAGCTTAACTACTCCTAAAACGAAGGCAAAAATTACGATAACAAAGGAAACACTCCAAAATATTAGCATTCACATCCTCCTTTCACTATTTAACGTAAGCTAAACGGAAAAAATCTTTTTTATTGTTTGTTCCGAAATCTCATCCTGAGCGCATTTTCATGATCATCTGTTATGCTTGCCTAAAAAACACTAAATAATGGGGCATTTATTGGCTACTGTAATAGTGAATCTCAACGTTTATATATTACCACTTAGACTTTATAATGTTACAATTATCTGTAGATTAAATTTTCAGCTAGTAAAGAAAAAGGCAGTTCGTAAAGGGAGATAGGGAGAAAATTTATGAAGAATATATTATTTAAATTATTTATAGTTGTAACGTTTATTTATTGTTGGGGATATATTATATTCGATTTTCCTTCCGATACATTTATTATGCGTGCGGTTAAAGGGGTAATGTCGATGGTTTTTTCTTGTAGTCTACTGTTCTTTTTAAATAAAATCCTTGATAAGAAACACAAAAAAGAGCTGAAAGAATAATGTTTTTGGATAATTATTTCTTTTCTAAATCAACACCTTAGCCATCACATGCCATTTTAGGGCTTTTGCATAAAAATACAAGATATAGCAACTGTTGGAAGTAACGGTGAATCTCATCCATTTCATTTTTACCCCCTTTTTTTACCAACACATGATTTTCTATGTTACAATCTTAATGATGAAATTTTCAGTTAGATGAGGAGAGGCAGATGAAAAGGCATTGAAAAAAATTTTTTTAGTGTTTTTGTCAGTAATTTTATTAACATCATGTAATACATCAACGTTAAGTATTAGTGAAATTGAGATTGTTCCGGATAAAGTGCAAAAGGTAATTGATGATAAATATACGCTTCAAAAAATCAATGTAGTAGATAAGCATATTTCCTATATCGTTTTTCGCTCAAACGGAAAAGTTACAACAGATCTTGAAGCTCAAGGTGACACATTAATAGTAAAATTAGATGTTACGAATCAACAAGATAATGCAATAACACAGCATGTATATAAATTAACGTTAGATCCTGATATTGATACCATGGATATTCACATCAATGGTAAATCTACAACTATTGATAATTTAATAGGTATATAAGATGGTAAATGAGGGATAAAATTAATTTTGGACAACAAAAAGCAATGACTTAAACATTAGACGCCACATAGTATTTGACTCTATCGCTTGCTTCCTTGTAACCGAGCATTTCGCTGGCGCCTTTCCTCTTTCCTGACACTCGTCTATCAATAGATGACACGACAAAAAGTAGGCCCAAAATGTGCAGGTCTAGCTGCAAAAATTTCTTTATATAACAAAACACTACCTATCCAAAAATTTTTTGAACAAATTCAAATGGAGAATGCTGGGGAGAAACTATTCCTTGAGTAGATAAAAAAAGGAGCTACCTCAAAATGACTTTAAGGCAGCTTCAAGCAGGCTACGATTATAAAGAAGTAAACACATCATTAATGATGAATCAGCGTTTATAGGTGCAGTTGGGCATTAGCTGCACTACTAGGATTTATGGCAATCCATGTAACCAAGTTCTGCGTAACATAATCACACCAACTTAATGATGAGCTACCGCAATCTCATCATAACTTTCTTTATAAGCTTACACTTTCCTACACTAATATTTGTAAATGTGTTAGAATATTTAACAAAATAGAAGGCTGATTATTCAGTTAAATGGGAAAATATTGGCGATTTGATAGGAGGTTGAACATATGAATGATAAGAAGAAAGGGAAATTACAGGTCGCGATAATAGTTTTAATGTTATTAATATTGGTTGCGGCGTTTATTTTATTCTTCTTAGGTCATTATACTATGGCGTTTGTTTTATTTGGAATTTTTATAGTGGGTATTAATTTTATTAGTAATTGGTTAAAAATTAATAATGAAGACTACGTTTATAGAAAAAATTATAATAATAATAGTAAGTGGTAGTTACACTTAGGTACTCCTAAGCTTTTAACATGGTCTTTAGATCAATAAGAATGGGACTTGTGTTAATGATTGAATACTATATAAACAAGTCCTATTGTTAATGCTTCCTCAATCTCTCCTGTAGCTACAATTAAACTACCTGTGTAAATGCTTTCCAGACTTCATTATCAATGCTCATCTGCTCGTTAAATGCCTCTAGTTCAACATATCGACTTTCAATGCTTTCTTATGGCACTAAGAAGTCATAAATCAAGTGACTGTTTTAAAACGCTTTTAAATGATTCCTGAATGTCTGATAAGTGTTTTTAGATAAGTGTAGCTTTACATACTTTCATCGTGCACGTTTGACCGTACCCTTAAAACTTGGTAACTGTATAGATTCTATCACATCTTCTAAATCAAAAATCCCTGTACGCCGACCTTTTCTAGCCAAATAAAAAACCTCCTAACAATTGAATGTTAGAAGGTAATTTTATTGCGATATTTGAAATGCGTTCTATTCCCCAAATCCACAAATCAATTACTTGTTTGTCCCCAAAACATCATTCTCTTCAAGGAACTTCGTATTGAATTGTGCTGATTTGAAGACGTCATTGTTCATCAATGCTTGGTGGAATGGAATTGTTGTATTGATCCCAGGACCAGATACTTCAAATTCGCTTAGCGCACGGTTCATTTTTGCAATTGCTTCTTCACGTGTGTCCGCATGAACAATTAGTTTTGCCACCATTGAATCATAATACGGTGGGATTGTATAGCCTGCATATACTGCAGAGTCAATACGCACACCATAGCCACCTGGCGTTACATACGTATCGACAGTACCAGCTGAAGGCATGAAGTTTTTATAAGCATTTTCTGCATTGATACGGCATTCAATTGCCCAACCATTTAATTTTATATCATCTTGCGTGAAAGGAAGTTTTTCACCAGATGCGATTTTTAGTTGTTGTTGTACAAGATCTACACCAGAAATCNNTCTTCTTGGTAATCATAAATAAACTCGATTGTTCCAGCGCCTTCATAGTTACAAGCTTGTGCTGCTTTAACTGCAGCCGCTCCCATTTCAGCACGACGTTCAGAAGATAGAGCTGGAGATGGAGCTTCCTCTACTAATTTCTGCATACGACGTTGAACTGTACAGTCACGTTCACCTAAATGTACAACATTCCCATGACCATCTGCTAATACTTGGATTTCACAGTGGCGGAAGTACTCGATGAATTTTTCTAAATATACGCCAGGGTTACTGAATGCTGCAGCAGCCTCTTTTTGCGTAATTTCAATGCCTTTTACAAGATCTTCTTCTGTACGAGCTACACGGATTCCTTTACCGCCACCACCAGCAGTTGCTTTGATGATCACTGGGTACCCGATTTTTGCAGCCCATTCTTTACCTGTTTCGATATCTGGAACAATACCAGTACCCGGAACAAGTGGAACACCTGCTGCCTCCATTGTAGTTCGAGCAACG
This sequence comes from Lysinibacillus sp. UBA6686, assembly GCF_002455205.1. Classification (NCBI taxonomy): domain Bacteria; kingdom Bacillati; phylum Bacillota; class Bacilli; order Caryophanales; family Bacillaceae; genus Lysinibacillus; species Lysinibacillus sp. UBA6686. Next base: position 26,034 of record NZ_DKJS01000014.1, read on the forward strand.
TCTTTAATACCCATAATTTTAATGGAGTCAGATGAAGGACCAATAAATTTAATGCCAGCGTTTTCACAGGCTTCAGCAAAGTCAGCGTTTTCAGATACAAAGCCGTATCCTGGGTGAATACCATCAGCACCCGTTTTTTCTGCTACACTCAGTAAAGCCGGGAAGCTAAGATAGGAATCTTTAGATAGCTTTGGCCCGATGCAATATGCTTCGTCTGCTAATTTCACATGTAATGCGTCTGCGTCTGCTTCAGAGTATACGGCAACTGATTGAATGCCTAACTCTTTACAAGCACGAATAATACGCACAGCGATTTCGCCGCGGTTTGCAATTAAAACTTTTTTCATGGTTTGCACTCCTTACTCAGCTTTTACAAGGAATAATGGTTGTCCGTATTCTACTAATTCGCCATCTTTAACAAGTACTTCAACGATTTCCCCTTGAACTTCTGCTTCAATTTCGTTGAATAGCTTCATAGCTTCTACGATACAAACGATTGTTTCGTTACCTACTTTGTCACCCACTTTAACATAAGCTGGTGAGTCTGGGTTTGGAGCTTGATAGAAAGTACCAACCATTGGTGATACAACTTTATGTAACGATGGGTCGTTAGCTGTCGGTGCTGCTGGTACTTCTTCAGCTTTTGCTGGAGCTACAGGTGCTGCTGGTGCAGATTGTTGTATAACAGGGGCTACTACTTCTTTTTTCGGTGCTACAGTTTCAGTAACAACAACACCATTCTTTTTTAACTTAACTTTTGCGCCATCTACTTCATACACGAACTCGTCGATTGAAGAAGAATCTACTAATTTAATGATTTCACGAATTTCTTGAATTTTGAACATTTCTAACTCTCCTTATGAAATAAAATCTACTACAAGCACTATTTTATATTTTTTTCGAACAATTTGAAATAGTTTAATGAAAATTAAGTAAATATGAACAAAATAAAAGGCTTTCCTTTACTAAACGAAAGCCTTTTCATTGCACTGATATATAACAAAGACCTATAAATAAACAGAATATTCCTTTTTTTCTTTATCTTTTAATAGTTATTAGCATTGAATTTCACTTGAACATCATTTGCGCCTTCCCACTCCGTTTTTACTAAATAAATGATTTCATTTGCTTGAGATTTTGACAGCTCCTCCGCCATAACCGTAACAGATACTTTGTCACCGTCTGCTTTTACAAAAGCATCGGAATAGCCTAAAGATTTAATTAACATTTCTAGCATTGCTTCTGCCGACTCTTGTTTAATTAGACTATCAATGTCATTAAAGGCTTTATTTTTTTCATCTGCAGTGGCTTCTTGAGAAGCAATTTTCTGTGTTAATTGTTGACGAAGCTGACTTCTTTCATCACTCACTTGCATGCGCATTTCTTCAAACAAATGGCTCGGCGAGGAGACTTCCTGTGTCATGCCCTCTTTCGTAGCCTCTTGATCTGTTACACCTGTAACGGCAGTTTGCTGTAAAGTATCATCAGTAAAAATAGTTAGTCCATTAAATTGTTTTGCTGGATCAACCAAATAATATACTGAAATTACTGCTACTAGACTTAATAATGTCATAAACCAAACTGTTCTTCTACGTACGCGCATTTACTTTTCCTCCTTATTTTCCATTGGAACAATAATTATTCGATGTATCGGTAACTGCATCACTTGACTGACAACCGCACGAATCTCATTTTTCACAAAGATATCTTTAGCACCTTCTGAAACAATGAGCAGCCCTGTTACTTCTTTTGTGCTTTGCTCAGTCCCTCGAAAATATTGGCTAAATAGTTTATTTTCGTCCTTCTCATCAGTCATCTCTCCGTAATAAAGATATACTTTAACCTCCCCAACACCTTGCATTGCCTTCAGTGTCTGTTCCAGTTTTTCTTCATTGGTTGACGGCGTTACTTGATTATTTGTGGAACTCGTTTGATACATTGGTAAAACGATGAAAATTCCTACGGAGGCGGCAATAAGCATTAAAATCATAAATGACGTTGTTTTTTTTCGTGCCTTTTCCACATCACTTGTACATTGCCTCCTTTCATCTTCTCTTTTTCAAGTGTATGTACGCTTGTTTCTTCCTATGAATTGATAAATGGAATCTTTAATAGCAATTGCAAAAATACTAACGTAATCACCAGTTTTGTCAGTGAAATTATTTCTTTATCATCTGTCAAAAAGACAAATATCTGACATACAAAGAGCAATGCCAATAAAAGAATCAATCTATCTCCCCCCGGCCATAACTTGTACAAAAACGATGAGGAAAAAACAAGAAAACATAAATGAAAAAGCAATTAAAAATGATACTGCACATAATGTAAATAGAGATTTACTAACGTGATCTAGTAATCTGCATATATCATCAAAAGCAATCGGCTCTAAAATAGCTGCCAGTAGCTTTAACGAGTAAGCACTGATAACAAGCTGTACTGTTGGAATAAATGACACAGTAATAACTGCTATAAAGGCACTAATGCTACTAATTGAAGAGGAAAATTGTGTCATATGCTGGAACATTGAAAAACTATCAACGATAAAAGAACCTACCACGGGAATATTTTCTTCAATTAATTTTTTAACAGGCTCTGCAACCGCTGCATTCACACTAAATGCCGCTACTCCACTTGCCGACATTAAAATAACGTAGCAAATGACAGATGCAGAGACGATGCTCATAATGGTAAAACGGATTAATTCAGCAATTCTTGTAAAGGAAATTTCTTTCACAATGACACTACAAACATCAAATACAATGGCAAATAACACACCCGGTATCAGCCACTTACTACTAACTATTGTTAGGACTTGTACAAAAAAGAGCAAGAACGGCTGCCAGGAAGCAATTGCCGTAATACTACTTGATAACAGAAAACTTGAAGTAAGGATAGGATAAAATGCTGTAAATATGTGGGCAAGTCCCTGTGCTATTTCATCAATCAGTTGAAAGGACTTCACTACGACAGGTCCTATTGTTGCGAGCACAATCAGAAAGAATAGGATTCTTGTCCCTTTTTCAAATGTAGGTAATAGCATATTCACGATTAAAATTATGATGACATAGCCACATAGTGTGAGCGTCATCTTCAGCAAGAGAAAAAATGGATCAATTAAAAATGACAGTATCTGCTCCTGCATGACCTTCGCCCCTTAGTTTAGCCGTTGTAAAATAGCAGACACCTCCTGTAAAACAGCCAAAAATTCTTTAAACCAATACAACAAAATAACAATCTTAACCCCATCAATGACAATGTTTCCGAGTACTTTATAATTTTGCTCTACAAGTAACATCGACACCCATTGCCCCACATAAAAAAGACTGGCACTTATGACAATCGCTTTTGCATATGGCAAAATAGCTAACGTCTCTAGCAGCTGCTTGATGAACGGCAATAAGAGCGTCGAGAACAACATACCGAACAATAAAAATGAAAACATTACACTTATTAGCGCATGGAGTGGCTGTATGACTTCTTTTATAAGTAATAATAAAAGCAGCATGACAACAGCAACGATGACAATTTCCATCTACACTTACCCTGAAGAGGTCAGCCATTGAAAGAATGTAAGGATTTCGTTAAAAAATAGACGTAAAAATCTCAACAATTCCGCTGTCATGTATAGATAAGCAATGAAAAAGAGGAAAAACGAAAATTCCTTTTTCCCTGTTTGGTCAAAGAAAACATGAAGAAGCGCAACTACTAGTCCCACTCCAGCGACTCTTAATACGTCTTGTAATTCCATACATACGCCCCCTCGTGTACAGCAATATATGTTGCAATCAATAAAAAAAGACCTCTATACAGTTGTATAGAGATCTACTATTTAAAGACGAGTCGTATGAAAAAAATAACATACAATTATAGTAATTTTTCAATAATGCTTTTCACAGTGCCTGTCTGTTTTACTAAATAGCTTTTTTCACCCATCCACATGGATAGATATTCAGGATTCCCCTGTTCTGCACTTTCTTTACGAATCGTAGTCGTTAATTGATTTTGCAAAGGATAGGGCGCTACAGGTGCATCTTTCATTCGTTTTGTAAAATCATTCGCTAAGCCTCTTGCTGGTTTTCCTGTAAATGCACGAGTAATTGTTGTTTGCTGTGCTTTTGATTGGAGTACGGCATTTTTATAGAGCGGTGAAATTTCACACTCATCTGCCACTAATAAAGCCGTGCCAATTTGAACAGCCTGTGCTCCATTGGCTAAAGCTTTTTCTATATCTTCTTTCGAGACAATTCCCCCTGCAGCTATAATAGGAATAGAAATCTGTCCAACTACTTGCTGCAATAAGTCAGGTAATGTAATTAATTGCATAGGCTCTGTAAAGGAACCGCGATGACCTCCAGCTTCACCACTTTGAAGAACTACAGCATGCATCCCCTCCTGTTCCACACGCTTTGCCTCTTCTAATGTAGTGGCTGTACCGATAACAAATACCTTATTATCCTTTAAGCGTTGAATAACATCTGCTGAAGGTATGCCAAAAGTAAAGGAACAAACGGCGACATTTTCATCAAGAACGGCTTGTATTTGTCCTTCAAATACTTCCTTGGACATAACACTCTGTACAGGTGAAAGACCTAATTCATCATAAAATGGTTGTAATGCCATCCGAGCTTTTTGAAGGACTTCGATATCAATACGTGGATCTTCCTGCACAAATAAATTGACAGCAAAGGGCTTCTTTGTAAGCTTTTTTACTTCCTGGATAAAGTTTTTTGTTTGCTCTCCATCTAAATAACCCGCTCCTATTGAGCCTAAAATACCTTCCTCCGCACAGGCAGCAACAAATTTTGGTGATGTTACACCTGCCATCGGTGCTTGAATTATTGGATAAGGTATCCCTAATGTTGTTTGTAGCATAGCACTCACTCCTTACGTTTATTGTAACATTTCTGCCATGTATAACCATCAATCGGATGATAGAAACAATTGCTAAGCTAGTAAAAAAACATACAATGCCTCTATCGAATGGCACAAAAAACAGTTTTTTTTGCTTTATATGTATAAAAAACAAATAAAAACCTACTCTTTCGTTAAGAAAAGAGTAGGTTTTTTAAAGGCATTACGCACGAGAAACGTATGAGCCCTCTTCTGTATTGATAATTAATTTATCACCTTGGTTAACAAAGAATGGCACTTGTACAATAAGCCCTGTTTCAAGTGTAGCAGGTTTTGTACCACCTGAAGCTGTATCACCTTTGATACCAGGCTCTGTTTCTGTTACTTCTAGCTCAACTGTGTTTGGTAACTCAACACCTAGCATTTCACCTTGGTATGATTGGATATAAACTTCCATATTTTCTCTAAGGAATTTTAATTCATATTCAATAGCAGCTGAAGCTAGTTCAGTTTGCTCGTATGATTCTAAGTCCATAAACACATGCTCGTCACCTTGTGCATAAAGATATTGCATTTTACGGTTGTCAATTTGTGCCTTTTCAACTTTCTCACCAGCACGGAATGTTTTTTCATTCACTGAACCGTTACGCAGATTACGTAATTTAGAACGAACAAACGCAGCACCTTTACCTGGTTTAACGTGTTGGAAATCTAACACGCGATATAATTGGCCATCTACAATAATTGTAAGACCTGTACGAAAATCGTTTACTGAAATCATTTGTGTTCCTCCAAATTTTATAAAATAATAAGCTCTTTTGACGAATGTGTTAGCAGCTCATTACCAGTTTCTGTGATTAAGATATCATCCTCAATACGGACACCACCGATACCTGGTAAATAAACTCCTGGTTCAATCGTTACGGCCATCCCTGGCTCTAACACCGTATCTGAACGCATTGATAAGCCAGGACCTTCATGTACTTCAAGACCAATTCCATGTCCTAATGAATGACCAAATGCCTCACCATAGCCTTTTTCTTTAAGGTAATCACGTGCAATCGCATCTGCTTGGATGCCTGTTAGACCAGGACCTACCTTTTCAAGTGCTAATAGCTGAGAAGCAAGGACTGCATTATACATATCCACTAATTTTTCAGAGGGCTCGCCAACTGCTACAGTACGTGTAATATCCGAAATATAGCCATTATATAATGCGCCATAGTCTAATGTGACAAAGTCGCCTTTTTCAATCACTTTATTTGTTGCAACGCCGTGCGGTAGTGCTGAACGAAGACCAGATGCAACAATCGTATCAAATGAGGACTGGGTTGCTCCTTGTTTACGCATGAAAAATTCTAATTCATTCGAAACCTCAAGCTCTGTTTTACCAGGCTTGATAAAGTCTAAAATATGTGTAAATGCGTGATCAGCAATTTCACACGCAACCTTAATAATATTAATCTCTTGTTCCGTCTTAATCAAGCGAATTTTTTCAATTAGCCCAGAAATCGGCACTAAATCAGCTTGAATCTTACTTTTATACAGTTCAAATGTGCCATAGCTGACAGTATCTTTCTCAAAGCCCAATAATTTAATACCCATATTTGTTACTTGCGTTGCAATTTCTTCAATAATCGTTGCCTCGTGCTGTACGATTCGGAAATCCTGTACTTGTGCAGCCGCTTGCTCTGTATAACGGAAATCTGTGATAAATACAGCATCATTTTGAGACACAATCGCTACGCCCGCTGTACCTGTAAAACCAGTCATATAACGACGGTTGTACCCGTTTGTAATTAAAATGCCATCGATGTTTTGTTCTTGAAGTGCCTTACGTAGCTTTTGCAATTTCAACATAATCAATTCTCCCTCTCAATAAATGTGCGTAGTGCCAGTTCATAGCCTTTCGTACCTAGTCCACAGATTTGGCCAAGGCATGCCGGAGCAAGATAGGAATGATGACGGAAAGCCTCACGTTTGTGGATATTTGAAATATGTACTTCGATAACTGGCACAGTGATTCCAGCAATGGCGTCATGTAACGCGATACTTGTATGGGTATATGCACCGGGATTAAAGATAATACCATCATATTTTTCGTCCTCTGCTTCATGCACCCAATCGATTAGTACCCCTTCATGATTGGATTGACGAAATTCAACTGTAGCACCTAAAGAAGCCGCAAGATTTTGAACATTTTCTCTAACATCCTCTAATGTTTCATGTCCATAAATATGTGGCTCTCGTTTACCCAATCGATTTAAGTTCGGTCCATTTAAACATAATAACTTCACGCATCTTCGCCTCTTTCTATGTACTTGCCATTTATTTTATCATACACGACGTATACAGCAACTAATTTCATTTTTGAGCTGTATGTTCTTTCTGATGAAAATTCGCTGTTTCAAGCAAGAAACGTAGGAGACAAATAACGACCACCATAAAGGGAATCGATAATTTTGTAAAGGAGGAGAGCTGCATAGGTAAATCAAGAACGACCCACTCTAATGTAATCGTCACAAATAAACCAAGTAAAAATGAAGATAAAACAGCTGGAATAATATAGATATATCTCAACACAATAAATAATAAAAAGCCTATGATAAATAAACATAAAATAAGAAAACTCCAATGAAAGAGTTTTGAGCTTTCTTGAAAAAGCCCCAATTTCTTATAAAAACCTACTGGACTCCATTTAATAAGATGAAAGTAATGTAAGCCCTTTAAGCACAATGCTAAAACAAGGGCACTGACAAGGGAAGTTATACTAGCTATTTTCAAATAAAATCCTCCTTATTAGTATACTTGATTGATTTTTAAATTGTTCATTATTTCCTTTACTGTACGAATAGTGTAGCCATATAGAAATTTTACTATGCGTAACTCTAGAGGTTTTTCATTAAATTTAGTACAATGGTACAGTTGAAATATATATAGAGAGTGGTGTTAGCCTTGAGCAATTCACCTGTATACGGGGGACAAGCACAATTAGAAGGTGTAATGTTCGGAGGAAAGGAACATACGATTACAGCCATTCGCCGTAACGATGATTCCATTGATTATTATCATTATAAAAAAGTTCAAAATCCTATTTTACAAAAGTTAAAAAAAGTTCCATTTGTACGCGGCGTTGTGGCGTTGATTGAATCGGCTGGACTAGGCTCACGTCATATGCAATTTTCAGGGGATCGTTACGACGTTACACCCGGTGAAGAAGAGGAGCATAAAGAGGAAGGCTCTAAGCTGCAAATGATTTTAGGCGTTGCCGTTGTTGGTATACTTTCCTTTTTGTTTGGAAAATTCGCCTTCACATTAATTCCTGTATTTATAGCGGACTTTTTCTCAAAATGGATTGAGGGGAAAACTGGACAAATTCTACTTGAAAGTGGCATCAAGCTACTTTTACTATTAACCTATTTATATTTTATATCTTTAACTCCTATTATTAAACGAGTATTCCAATACCATGGTGCAGAACATAAGGTGATAAATTGCTATGAAGCTGGTATGGAGATAACAGTGAAAAATGTACAAGCTCAATCACGCTTACATTATCGTTGTGGTAGTAGTTTTATGCTATTCACTGTCTTTGTCGGCATGTTTTTATATTTCTTCGTGCCTACTGATCCACTATGGTTACGCATTTTGGACCGTATTTTATTAATTCCTGTTGTACTTGGTGTTTCTTTCGAAGTATTGCAAGCTACAAATGCATGCCGTAACCTCCCAGTGTTACGCTTCCTTGGCTATCCTGGCTTATGGCTTCAATTATTAACAACTCGTGAACCAAAGGACGATCAAGTGGAAGTAGCGATTGCTTCCTTTAATATGCTGCTGCAGGTGGAAAAACAGCCAGAAATTGCAGCTACACTAAATCATGACTAAAAATCAATTTCGCCTTGGCGTAATTGCGTCCGGATTTTGAATTGTGCCCGCACAATTCATTCCTTTGAAAATCCGTGACATCCGCCGGAGGCTATATCTTCATTCAGTAGGTGTTTGGACAACTACTGAAAAGGAACCATAGCCGTATTCATTTCACCACCTATAGAGCTGGAGTCTTTTGTATCTGCCGCTACGCTTACGCGCATAAAACATCTGCCGCTATGCTTTCGATACAAAATACATTTGCTGAATGAAGATAAAGGGCAGTTCAAACTAGAAATAGTTCTAGCTTGACTGCCCTTTTTTCCGATTAGCCACGCATCTTCCGTTTAAATAGGAGGATAGCGATTGCAAATATGACGACTGTGTAACCAATGACAATAACAAGTGGGATGAAAGCATCTGTATAGCTTGTGCTTTGAATTGCACGTGCTGCACTCACAGCATGAACAAATGGTAAAAATTGTGCAATTGCTTGAAAAGTACCACCAATCATATCAGGCTCGAACCAGGTTCCGCTAAACCATGTAGATACATTTACAAATATGGCAAAGATACCGCCAACCTGCTTATCCGTAAAAATTGTCCCAAACAATAAGCCTAAGCCAATATACAGTAAGGAGATAATCATAAGTACCCCTACCATCCATAGAATAGAGCTATCCAGTGACAGCCCTAAAAACATGGCAGCAAGCAAACACAATATAATTTGTAAAAATGCAATAGATAACAAAGGCAGAACATAGCCTAGAATATAATCTCCTGCTGACATGGGTGAGGCAAAGATGCGCATTAAAAAGGAGGAGCTTCTATCCTTCCCAAGTAGCATTCCTGAAAAAAGAGTAAGAAAGGAAAAACTAAAAACAATAACACCTGGAGTTAGATTACTAATTTCATAGAAGGCAAATGGCATATTTTTTTGCATAACTGAAAATAAGCCCATAAGCAGAATTGGTAAGCCTAAGCCAATTAGTAGTGTTACTGGATCACGAACGATTTCCTTATGATTTCTTGCCGCAAACACATTAGCCCTCAACATAAGCCCTCCTCTGTATATGCTAAAAATATTTCTTCCAAGGATGATTGTTTTGTTTCATGCATCAATTGTTGAATTGTGCCAAGCGCACATAGCCTGCCATGATGCATGATCCCTACACGATCTGCAAGCATCTCGACCTCTTCTAAATAATGAGTTGTTAAAACAATCGTTACCTTTCCCTTTAATCCGCTTAGTATTTTCCATAAATAACGGCGCGCACGTACATCCAACCCTAATGTAGGTTCATCGAGAAAAAGTATTTTAGGATTTGACATCATAGCCATTGCAATGCTTAATCGACGCTTAAATCCACCTGATAGCGTTTTGGCCTTGTCGTTCTGACGTTGTGAGAGGGCAAATAACTCCATATTTGCGTTCGCCCGTTCCCTTGCCTGTGTTTTGGAGCAACCATAAATTCGACCTAAAAATAGTAAATTTTCAAATACTGTTAAATTGGGTGCAACTGCCGTTTCCTGTGGAGAAATATTCATAATTTTTTTGCCGCAACCTGATTTTCAACGATACTTTTTCCATCCAATAAAGCATCACCATCTGTTGGCAACAAAAGTCCGCAAAGCATTTTAATTGTGGACGTTTTGCCTGCTGCATTTTGACCAAGAAGTGCAAAAAACTCACCTTGATTTATGCTGAATGATAACTGATCCACTACTACTTTTTCGCGGTAACATTTGGTTAGTTCCTTTATTTCAATTGTCATGCAACTCACCTTCCTTTTTTAACATCGCATTAATTTGTTCAATATCACGCTTTGAAAATGTATATTGCAATAGCCATGTCATAACATATGTTCCTAAAAAACTTGCGAGTAAGGAGAACACATTTGCCATCGTCTTGGGCATCCATAACGTCATGACAATTGGTATCCAAACAATTGCCGTTACAGCAAAATGCACGATATATTGCTTTAACATCCCCCATCTGGCTATTTCAAAAAACTGTGCAGCTAAAGCAAATGTTATGCCAATCAAACCTGTTAGCAAAATCTGAACGATAATAGCTATTGCTTCACTTGGGAAAAATGCTTGAAATTCTGGAACAACCCAAGCATAGCCCTCTTGTTCGATCCCCATTGCTACAAAAAATTGTACTAATAGTCCAAGGGTAACACCGATTCCAAATCCTCCTACAATACGTATTAGTATGTCTTTATGCACATTTTCACCTCATAATCCTAACTGCTTTTTAATTTTTGTGACGTAGCGCCTTGATGCATATGTATTGATATTTCCTACTAGTTCAACCCCAATTGTCCCTGTTCTGCTAATATCCATGCGTTTAATCATATGGCGATTGACAATTTCAGCATTTGAGATTCGTACAAATATCTGCATATTTAGCCTTTCCTCCAGCTCATACAAACGTAAGCGTACCGTATAGATTCCCGTTAATGTTTGAACAAAGACCTTTTTCTGTTCCGTATAAATGCGGACGATATCCTGACAATTGACAAACTCAACCCCTCTATCTGATAACACCGATAATGTATGGATTCCTGCTGAAGCAATACAATGCATAAGATGTTCAATTTCATCTGTCATCTCTGCTGTATGAATGGTAACCTTTGGCTCTATACATTTAGGGTCAACGGAAACTTCTACCTTCAATATCATCACAGTCCTTTCTACCGCCTTCACTATAAATTTTTCCTTTAACAATGTAAATAAATTTTCGACGATTGGTCCTTTTCCGAGGATAACTGGCTCGAAAACAAAAAAAGTTCCTAATCTTTTTTGATATTTTCTTAAAAAATCTATCTAAAAAAGCGTGTTTTGAATTAATCAAAACACGCTTTTTCTATACTCAATTGTTATAAAAAGTTTGATAATTTACTATTTTCTAAAGCTCTTTTTAATTGAATAACGAACTTAAAATGACCCTATTTCAATATTTAATTCCCAATAATATTAATAATTTTCTGTTGAGCATCTACGGCTTCAGGGATAGGCATAGCTACAAACACATGATTCATGTTAGGATAAACAAAGGTAGTGATGTCATTGCCTTGTTCTGTTAGTTGTTCATCAAATTTTATGGCATCTGGATATAAGCTTTCGTGTGTTCCAATAAAATGAGTAATTTTCCCAAGTCCTTTAAAGTCACCGTAAATTGGACTAATTAACGGGTCCTTTAAATGTTTATCAGCTGCCCAAATCTTTGTAATAACTTCCATGCCCACACTAGCTAGCATCGGGTCCTTTTCCTCATATACAGGTAAAAGAGGATTTTCTAAACTCATATCAACACATGCTGATAGTAAAATAATATCTTTTGGTTGTGGTAGATTATTTCTCTTTAAAAGTTGGACCAGTCCAAGTGCTATATTTCCGCCTGCCGAATCTCCGATGATGGTCAATTGATGGAAGCCTTCAACAGTTCCAAGAATTTCTTTATATAGGTTTAGGATCTTTGGGTAGGTATCTTTATAGCTAAAATGTGGTACTTTAGGATAAATGGGCGCAATAATTTTCGCATTTAACGATTGCGCTATTTTATCCATAAGCATCCAGTGCAAATTTAAAGGTTGATTCGTCCAAGCACCACCATGTATATAGAGAATAACTTTTTGATTCAAGAACTTTCGGTCATTTAAAGTAAAAACCTGCATACCTTCAAATACCTGCTCCTTACTATCACTTAAAAATTTAACATCATCCCCAATCACATAGGGCTGAATATTTTCAATTCCCCTTTGCTTTATAAACTGCTCGGTATTTTCAATACTAGAAAAACTTATTTTATTACTCTGGGAAAATAACAATTTTTCAAATTGAACACTTTCCTCAGAACGCTCACCATTAAAAATTTCTACACTCATGTTCCTCACTCCTTTAAACATTTTGTTTCATAATACAAAATGTGTTTTGAAAAGTCTTAACAAGCTGGATAGTTTAACTGCGATGATTATAGTAAAGCAAAGTAGGCCATAACAAAAGGACTGTAGTGAATTTTACGCACAAGTCTTGTGGTTAATGAGTGATGGAGTGTAGTTTTGAATGTTGAAAGTCAACAATAGACAACTAATCCCACATATTTATTACAATAAAAGTCTACATGAGAAGGATATTGATTTTTCTTCTTTTTCATTTAGAGTGATATCTAATGCAACAGGTTCAGTATTTACAACTTTCGATATTAATTTTAAAGAAGGTTCTTCCGTTTTAGATGGAAATGCATTACACCCTGATAAGAGTAAAATAAAAGTACTTACACAAGCTAATTTATAAATCTAGATAATACGATATTTACGTGAAGATTGCATAATAACCAAAATAATAGTTAACCCAACAATGAAATACCACATTATATTAAAAGGAACTATAAACATTAATCCACCAAAGAATATAGCTGTTATAGTGCTAACTAAAATTGATGTTATACTCGTAAATTTATCTGAAATAAAATAATATAAAGTAAATGGTAATGCTAAAGTAAATAACGGGATATAAATTGTTACAATAGATGTTTTAATGAAAGATATTGAAAGTACCGCTATTATGAAACCTACTGACATAATAATCGTTCTTCCTACAAATACTTTACTTGAAAAATAACCATATAGCATAATAAACAAAATCACTAAACAAGTACAAAATCCTATTATTAGAACAAATGAATGGCCCATGACGTAAGCTGCAATTGAGAAATAAACTAAAGAAACAAATGGCAACAGCAATATTGAAGTATTTTGCGCTTTTTCTATATTCATTACATTTGTAAAACCTACAAGAACTAATAAAGTAAATGGAATCGTCAAATATCCTAATTCAAAGTGATTTCCTAGATTAATATAACTAACCTCGAGTTTGCCGACCACTATTAATACAAGCGACACACAAATTTGACCAATCAACCCCCAAATGCTTGATAATTTAAAAGCTTGAGTAAGCTTATCCATCATTACAATTAAAACGATGCAGATTAATAAGGTTAAATACAACAAATTATCCCCTCCAAAATAATTCTTTAGAAATACTTAAAGCAATAAATATATCCTAAATTATACAGTATAGGTAATGAACAACCAAATACAATTATTGAACTAAACAGCACCGTTTGCTCAATAAAAAAGCTACCTTTGATTTCGGTAGCCTAATCTTTAACTCTTGACACTCTTTAATTTCAATTACAGTAACCCAATTGTTTTTACCTTAAATATTAAAAAGTGCGTTAATCTACATTTCATTAACGCACTATAGGTATTTCAATAAAATAATTTCCTATTTAGTTAAATGTGGTTAGTTCTTCTGAAATTGAATTTAAAAAATCTTTGTCAAACACCATGTAGTATTTACCATCTATCATATCATCTCTAATTCCATCAATTAAAGATAACGGTTTTATAGAATTGATTTCTATTTGATTCTCTAACCAATAATCTAGTGATGCATTAGCTTCTATTTGAGTAAGCAGTTCTTTTAATAGTGTTGGTGGAATTTCGTTTTCTGTTTTATTCATAACAGCATTCAGTATGTTTAATAGGTTTTCTTCATCTAAGCCCCTTCCCTCTCCCACTGTAGCAGCCATCATTAATGCCACAACTTCTTCTCCATTCAAACGATGCGGTCCTTTTTCGAAGTCAAATGCTACTCTAGTTATCGCTCTTACTCGAATATCTTCTGGCAAGTTGTAATCGATACCATTCACTGAATCAATTAACGTTGAAATGGTTTCTAAATCGATTACTGCATAATAATCAATTGGTAAATCTAATAGTTTTGAAACAGTAGTTCTTACATTTTCAGCACCACCAAAACTATAAGCAAATAACAATTTATCGTACAAAGTAGTCCCATCATTGTTATCTGCTATTGGCGCATACGTAAAATGAGGAATCGATAAAACTTTCATTGTCTTTTTATCTTTACTATAAGAAAGTAAAAGGTTAAGATATATTCGATTATCCATTTCTTTCGACTTCACCGTAAGTAAAGTGGTTACAAATCCAGCTTCCTCAACGACAGGTTCACTTGCAACATTTGTGTTAGATTTTTCATTAAAGTTTCCCGAAAGAATCGATGGCATAAACAAAAATATACACAAGCCTACTATTAATAAAGAAACTGTCAGTGGTGCGAATTTTTTTGAAGAAGAAACAAGAGAATTTTTTTGCGTATTATTCTTCTCGAGTTTATGAATTTGTTTAAATACTTCATTACGGTCTTCTTTCGTAAATCTTAGTTCTTGTTCAGACATATTATATAATTTATCTCTTAATCGTTTATCTTCCATTCAGTTCTGCCTCCTTTATCATCGACTCTAATCTTTGTTTTGCTCTTCTTAATCTAGTTTTCACCGTATTAGCTGGAATATCCAAAACTTTGGCAATTTCCTCTGTGTTTAATGAGTCATAGTAGTATAGATAAACCACTTCCCGATACACTTTTGGAAGAGAAAAGATAGTATCTTTTATTTCTTCATTATTGTATTTATTGATAACCGTTTTTTCTGTTGATGGTAATATTGATTTTGCTGTTTCATTGATAAAACTTTTCACCTGTACCATTTTGTAATTCCAACTTTTTAAATAATCTTTACATTCGTTGATTGTTATGCGATAGAGCCATGTTTTTATTTGTGCATCAAATCGAAACGACTCAAGGTTTTTGTAGCATTTGATAAACGTATTTTGAACCATATCCTTAGCAATCTCTGTATCTTTTACATAAGAAAATGCCAATCGTACCAACTCATTACCATATTCAATCATTATTTTTTCTAATATAAAATCTTTTTCTTCTCTGTCCAATCTACTACCCTCCCCTTCAACCTACTTTAAATTCTGCTATTAGACGATTACCAAATCATAATAGGTTCAATTTTAAAAAAATATTTCTTTTTACCAAAGTTAGATTTATTAAGTAATCGTTACAGGCTTATTATTTATAATTATTCCTTATTCTACCAAACTGCAAAAAGAGCTGTCTAAGCAGCCCAATGAACTTTAAGTAAGCATCAAATCCCTATACATAAGATAGGAAAATCGTATTAAATGTAATAATTACATTTAATACCGATTATAAATAGATGATCTTTATATCTCAAAAAGGAAAAGAGAATGGTAACAATCGATTAAAGGGTGAATAAACAAACAATGGTGAATGAGAATGCTTTAAATGGTGAAATTTTACCAATCTCCTTGTTGTTATTTGGACAGTCTTCTCAGATTAATCAAATGGCCAGATTGTTGAACACAAGTTAATACTCTCCAACTATCCTACTCCATTCGTTTAAGATAGATGATGTTAACTTAAATATCCAACAAAAAAATCAATTCACCTCTAAAAAATCCATAGAGGTGAATTGAATAATTCCTCTTTATAATAAATCCTTTTGATTAAATGATGCTAAGAACATAATTATGAAATGCATGTAGTAAGATGACAGTCCATAATGAACCCGTCTTTTTAAAAACAAATCCAAATAGTAAGCCAATGAGAAAAATGTAAATATGAGAACCAAATTGAAAAATGATATTATTGTATATCCAAATTGGATAATGTATGACTAAAAATAATAAAGCCGTCATTATATTCGCTTTCCAAAAAGCTAATTTTTTATTGAACTCTTGTAAAATTAATCCTCTAAATACAATCTCTTCAGCAAGCCCCGCCATTAGAACAGTATTCAGATAGTCATCAAAAGATAATGAAAAATGAAAAGAAACACCATTAAAGAGGAATGCTTCTAAAATTAAACCGGCTCCTAACAGTAGCGAAAGAAGAATTCCCCAAAACACACCTTCCTTCACATTAACATTCATTTTTAGATAGCTGATTGGATCTGAATGTAAATGGATTTTTATATAAATCGACACTGGAACAATCCAAATGAGACTCTTAACCAATGCATCTACTAGAGGGGATATTATTTCACCGAATGAATATATGTATTCTAATAACCATAATTCTTTAATGGTCCAAGCTACATAAAAAAAGACTAAAAAGCCTATAATTATATTGATATTATTTTTTTCTTTGAATGCGGCACTCAAGTATGCCCACCTCTTTCACGTATTATCTTTAATACAATTGAAGTTAAAGTAGGTTCTGAGGTTTTTCGTGTAAACTTATCCATGCGATTGAACTAAAAATAGTTACAGAAAATTCAGTTTCATTTACTTCGTTAAACTATTCTAATGCGAGCTAGTGATTTGTTTCTAAAATAAATCTATGTTATTTCCTCCTATTAGAATACGATAAATAAGATTACTTTTAATTATTGACTTTTCATCCTCAATCAGGTATGACTTTTCCATTAGAAAACAACAATTTGGAGCGGGATTGATGTGAATTTTTATACCAAGCGATAATATTGCAAACCACAATATTTTGAATGTACATATGTGTTGTTTAAGCTTAAAATATCCCCTCATCTTAACATGAAACAAATTACGTAATTATACTGAAGAATTTGCAACAAAATTTTCAGTATAATTGCACTTTATTAATAGAATCAAGACTATATTAAATTAACGAACATTACGATATAAAAACACCCAAGCAGAAATGGTTAATAATAATACTACCCAAGAAAATTGAACCGCTAGCCCCGACCATTTATCCAATAAGGTATTTACTTCAGGTATTGAAAAAAGATTCAATGTAGCAAGAGTAGGTAAAAATTTTGCCAACTGAGAAATTGCAAAAAACATTTGGCTAAGTCCCAAAATAAGCGGTAACATGATAGCGATTGGTGCTATAAGCGATTTTGTGATAATCGATAAAGCAGAGGTAATCCAAGCTAATTGAATCCAACTAAGTATGGGGAGAGAAATACTTCCAAGTAACCGTATGACTAAAGTACCTGTCCATTCCATATCATGTTGAAAAAAAAGAACAAGTAAACTAAGTACAATTGAAACTATTCCTGTAAACACTACAATTGTGGTAATATTCACAAATTTCACGCAAAATAATGTTAATCTAGATGGTTGTGTGAGAAGTGTTGTTCTTAAAGCAGAGTGCGAATATTCTTGTCCAAAACACCCCGCACTGGCAACAATAATTCCTGGGTGACCTAAATAGAGAGCTTGCAAGCACAGAGAAAGTATCTCCTTCTCACTCCCTGCCTTCGGGGTATCGGATGTTAATAAGAAAAGTAAGGGAACGATAATAGCTCCGATTACACCTAAAATACACCAACCAAAAGAAAAAAATTTAGTTTTCTCACTACGTAACGCGGTGTACATCAATATTTCCCTCCTACATCATTACGAATAAAAGCGAAATAAGATGTGATTAAAGTTAATATTACCCATATGAGCAGTACCATGCCTCCGTTTAATGGATCATGTTTTAAAGGGTATGTTGGTGTTGCAAAGAGAAGATTACCTGCTGCCACAGGGAGATACTCCCCCCATTCCCATCTTTGCGCTAAATAATTTCCAAGATTATAAATCTGAGGAACCAAAAAAGCTAAAGGTATAATAGCATTTCTAAAGAGCATCCCGATCCCAAAAGAAAGTATGGTTAGTAAAATCCAATCCAGCACTGAAAAACCAATAAACTGCCAAGCTATTGTACTTAAATAAAATGGATGTAATCCTTGTTCCCCCAAACTAAAATGCGTGAAAGAAATTGTAGCAGTAATCGCTAAAAATGATATAAATGTACTGCATATTAAAAGTGCGAGTACTTTCGCACAAAAAACCTTTATACGACTACTTTGACTTAGTAAGGTTGTACGTAGTGTATGATGTTTATATTCACTTGCCCCTATAATTCCTCCAAAGACAACCATCAGTAATAACCCAAATGGCACTATATCAAATCCAAAATAATCCAAAGGCGGTAACGCTTCCACTAATTGCGGGTGAGTTTCTGGTGTCGCGTCTAAACCCAACTCGGCGAAGCTTTTTGCAGAGATAAGTGCAAGTAATGGTTGAATAACGACAACTAAAGCACAAATTACCCACCATACTCTACTTGAACAAATCTTTATTAGTTCAAATCGTATGGTCCTAGAAAAAGTCGTCATCTTTTGCTTCACCTCCTTCTGTAAGAGAAAAGAACACATCCTCCAATGATTCTAGATTTTTCATAACATGCTGAAGTTCACCAGTTGCTATTACTTTTCCGTGATTAATAATAACTACATCGTCTGCCACAGCTTCCACTTCGGAAAGAAGATGTGATGACAACAAAATCGTCTTTCCCATGTCTGATTGCTGACGAATAAATTTTCTAAACCAGCGAATTCCTGTTGGATCAAGTCCATTGGTTGGTTCATCAAGAACAATATATTGAGGGTCTCCCAAAAGTGCTACTGCCAGTCCAAGACGTTGCCCTTCACCCAATGATAAAGTTCCCAGCCTAGCTGTGCTTTTTTCTGATAAACCGACTATTTTCAATACTTCGGACACACGACGGAAAGAAATGTTGTTACTTTGTGCTATGATTTTCAGATGGGTTTTTACCCTTCTAGAAGGCGTACCACCTATACCGTCAAATGCTGCTCCTACCACTTTCAATGGAGTATTAAATGTTACATAGTTACTTCCACCAAAAGTTGCCGTTCCTGTTGAACGATCAAGCCCTAACAAAATACGAAGTGTGGAGCTTTTTCCTGCACCATTTGGTCCAAGGAAGGCTGTGATTCTCCCTTCTTTCGCTTCAAATGACACATTTTTTAAAATATCTTTTTCTCCATGTCGCTTACATAATTGTGATATAACAATATTGTTTGTAGTATTCGTCAATATAAATATCTCCTTTGAAATTAGTATTGATTAACAGAATTTCAGTTTCTAAATTTAACAAATAGGAACTAAACATCGTTAATGGTTTCAGATAACTAAAAATATGTTTAAATAATAATCTATTTTTAAGCTATTTTTCTTTTGTGTAACAAACTGCAAGTTATATGTAATTGTTGACATTATTTCTATTCTAGTCTAATGATAGAGAATAGGATCTTTTCTAATAATACTGTCTAACTAAACTAATTATGGAAGATGGTTGTAGAATGGTAGAAGTGGTAAACTATAAAAATAACAAGCATTTTCAGAATGTCTCTGGTTACTGTCTAGGACAAATATAATAAGAATTTAGGAGTGAAACGATGGTAGTAAAAGTTGCTATTTGTGATGATGTTCCAGTTATTGCAAAGGCTATCGAAGATTTAATGTTAGAATATGACTCCTCGTTATTTGATATCGATATATTCTACAATCCTTTTCGTTTAATTGAATTACTTAAAGAAAATACATATGATTTGTTTATTTTAGATTTTGAGTTTCCAAATCTATCGGGAATAGAGATTGCCGAGACCATTAGAAAGAATAATTATAATTGTCCAATTATCTTTATTACAAATTTCAAAGAATATATGGAAAAGGCTTTTAAGGTTAACACTTTTGATTACATTTTAAAACCAGTTACAAAAGACAAACTATATCCTACCTTGAATCGAGCTATTAAATATTTAGATTTAGATGATTCAAAATTTAGGTTTACATTTAACAAAGTTTTTTACAGTCTTTCTTTTAGTGAAATTATTTACTTTGAAAAAAATAAAAGGAAAGTACTTATTCACACACCCTCTGATATATATGAAACGATTCTTCAAACAAAAGCCCTTTTATCCAAAATTAATGATAATTTTGTGCAGGTCCACAACTCGTTTATTGTTAATGTTAGATATGTAAAACAAATTAGCAATAATACAATTACTGCCAATTTAAATGATAATCAAACTGTTGAAATACCAATAAGTCGAAAATTTATAGATAGTGCCAGAAAACAAATACTGATGAAGTTAAGAGACTTTATATAATGAAAGACACGATCGTTACATTATTCAACTTCAATAATTTTCCTTATATACTTATCAATATGATCTTCACTGCTTTATTGTTTTTAGTTATCGTAAAGAGGACTCAGATAGATTTGAGAAAAGAGTTCCTTTTGGTAATTTATTTACTATTTATGTTTTTAATCTGTGATTTCGTTTCGTTTTTTATTACGAGAGTGGTATCACGATTAGAAAGTTATAATTCAAATTTTCTCTTTATGGCTGTAGGAGGAGGTATGGCTATAATTTTAAAACTAATGGCTGTATCTGTTTTTAAAATTATCTTTCCTCAAAAGCGTAAATTAAAGAGACCTATAAATGTTTTTCTCCTAATGACACTAATTTCTATACCAATCATATCGATTTGTGTGTTAAGCACTGCTGTAATATCTGAAATTCATATTATTAATCAACCTAATTTTATTTTTATATTGATTGCTACTTTTATTATTTATATGAATTTATGCATACTATATCTTTATATAACCCTCGGAAATTATTATGAAAAGCTTGAAAAAACTAAAACGCAAAAAAAAGTGTTTGAATCAGAATTGAAATTTTTCAAACAACTAAAGGATTCACAATCAAAACTATATTCAATGAAGCATGACTTAAAAAATCAATACGTAGTTCTATTGGGTATGTTAAGTCAGGGAGATACTGCTGGAGCTGAAAAATATCTTCAAAATTCGATACAGACAATCGAACACATTGATTATTATTTTACAAATAACTATGTGCTAAATTATCTTCTGAATGAAAAAAAATCTATTGCTGAAAGAAATGGAATAACTTTAAACGTTAAATCTTTCTTTTCTGAAAAGATGAAATTAGATACTGATATTTTTGCAGTTGTGCTTGGAAATTTAATAGATAATTCTATAAACGCAGTCTTACGTTTATCTAATTCTAAAGAAAAAGAGATTTCACTTCTTATCAAACAACTTGATAATAACCTACTTATAGAAATTTCAAATGTATTTGATACTGCGGAGCTTCAAACTCGAAAGAATAGACGATTCGAGGGAATAGGCATTAAAAATGTGAAAAGAATTGTAGAAGAGCATGGTGGAATTTATAATCAATGGATTCAAGATAATCAGTATATCGTAAGTATACTTTTACTCGATGTAAATGAAAAAGAAGATGAATGAAATAGCTAAAATAGAAGAAACCCACTCATTTTGAAAAAAAGATTAGTCAAAATGAGTGGGTTTAATATTGACAAGAATTGCACCCGATAATTGAAATAGGTAAATTCCAAATATACTACTTTTTTAATCACCCCAAAATGTTAACTTACCAATAATTCTAATAGACGTTTTTTGAATAACTGATTGTCAATGGTCTTACAAACTTTTGCATTAGGAGTATTCCCTGCAAATCCATCAGAAATGGAAAGTTTACTACCATCGTTTACTATCACTTGACCATAGGCAGCAGCTTCTATCGTACACACATAGCAGTAACATAACTTGTCTTCAAGAACGATATCATCCCATAATACAACACCCATTGCCACGGCATCTGGTAAATCAACAATATGTTCATTATTACTTTGTAAATTATATTCAAGCAAGGAACGGTTACATTTAACAGAGAACACAGCTTCTTCTTTTCCACTTGATACTAATACATCCATATCGTCCTTAGTCAAAGCTGCTTCGCCTAAACAGACATCAAATCCAATGATGGTAGTAGGTATACCTGCGTTGAGCATAATACTATATGCCTCTGCATCTACATACACATTAAATTCAGCAACAGGTGTAGTGTTTCCAGGGCCAAAGCCAGAAGTACCCATTGTGTAAATATGCTTTACCTTTTTCATTGTCTCTGGCGCTTTTAAAATAGCAAGGGCAATATTTGTAACCGGCCCAATCGTTACAATTTCGATTTCACCAGGGTTATTTTCAATCATTTCAAGGATAGCATCTACGGCATGCTTTGTTTCTGGCAAAAGAGTAGGATTAATTAAATGACAATCTCCCATTCCGTCTTCACCATGAACATTAACAGCTGTAACTAAATCACGCATAAGTGGTTTGCCTGCTCCAACATAAAGAGGTGGCTTTTGACCATTAGCAACTTCAATAGTCATTAGTGCATTTTTTGTTGCCAATTCCACTGGGACATTGCCACAAACAGTTGTGATCGCTTCTACTTTAAGATTAGTTGATTTTAAAGCCATAATTAACGCAACAGCATCATCACTGCCAGTATCTGTATCAATAATTAATTTCCTCATAATAATACCTCCAATACCTATTTGCCCTGATTATATAATTCAATCTATAATGTAAATAGGTCAAATGACCAAAAGCGAAAAGAAGGTGAACATATGGATTTAAAAGATATTGTGAAGAATGCACCATCGCATATTAAGAAAGAATTTATTTATAGAAGACACGAGAAAGGTAGCCTTATTATTCACCCGCATGAACAAAATAATTATCTTTATATTCTAACTACAGGTAGGGCAGAAGTGTATAGACAAAGTTATGAGGGAGCCATGCTTTCCCTATATATTTATGATTCATATAGTTGTTTTGGGGAAATAGAAATTTTTAATGAAAAAATGAAAACACTCGGTGTTATTGCAAAACAAAATTGTGAAACGATAGCTATCCATAAAACAAAGGTTTATGAATGGATGAAAATCGATTTTAATTTTAATTTTTATATAATTAAACAACTTGCCTCAAAATTAACTTTAAGTTCAGATGCTACAGCAAAATTATCATTGCTAACAGTTAAAGATCGTATTTTATTAAGTATACATAATCATTATAAAATCGGTGATTTAGATAACCTTACAAAGCAAATTTTATCAAGTGAGGTCTGTGCACCAATTAGAAGCTTAAATCGTTCCATAGCTCAGTGCATAAATGAAGGCATTATAAGTTATAAAGATAAAAAATTCACTATAAATTCAATTGAAGAAATAGAAAAATACCTTGAAAATTTTTTATTAAGATAAAATTATGGATTATATTTGTTTTCATGGTAGACTCTCTTCGTTTATAAAATCAACTTCCTGTACGATAAGAAACCCTATGTTTCTATTGGCTTCTTTGCTCCATTAACTGTAATTAACCATCATATTTTAGATTAAAAAAAACAAAAAGGCTATCTGGTGTATTACTTTAATAATTCCCTAGACTAACCATATCAATTATTTTATTTCGTTTTTTGCATAAACAATTTTTTTACTTGTTTCAACTGATAATTCCATTCTCAAAGTTTTCTCATATGTTTTGGCTTCGATGATTTAGTTGCTTTTGTATATATCACTAACAGAACCCCATTTTTTTGAGTGGTTTGTTGTATAGGGATATATCAATTTTACCTTGGTGTAATTGCATTCGTTCAGAAATTATATCCAAATCGGTAAAACTGATACAACTTTATTAAAAAGGTACATCTTTTTTACAAACAGTATAACTTTATTGTAGCTTTGAACCCTGCAAACACGTATTTTACGTTAAATTAAAAGAATCCGTTTTAAAAAAAGATTGATTAAAACGGATTCTTTCTTTTTGAAGAGCTATGCAATTTTTATAAAATAGTTTGATTATTTTCTATCTGTTGTTGTTCCACAATTGCGCACGTTTGTGGAATGGTTAATGAAATCTAAACCAAGCAAACCATTGCCCTTGTTTGTTTTTGGTCACAAAAATTTGTCTGTGAGATGCATCATATGCCGGTAAATACTGTGGAAATAGTACTTCCACAAACCAAGAATTGTTAGCTATTTCCTCCCCGCAATAATGTTTCGCCATTGCATAATATGCTTCCGGATGTGGTGCTTTTGAAAGATGTGCTATGGTTTCTATTTTCCAACCTTTATAATTATCTTCTTTATAAACCTCAGGAATAATTTTATTCAATGCATTTATAAGACCTTTATCTAAACGGACATGTCCCAAACTTTGCGCGTTCGGACATTTACCATTGTCAATTAAAAAGGGTACTTCCTCATCTGTTTCAGCAAATGATATTTGAGCGTGTATCAATATTCCTAAAAAACAAATGTAAATAATAACTCTTAAATAATACATGATTCATCACCCCTCGAATGTTATTATTCAAAAAGAAGGGGGCTTTTATGCTAACCTTTATAACAATCTGGCCCTTTAATGAAAAAGAGCGCTGATCCTTATAACAGAATCGCGCCCGTTTTTTTAAGAACAATGTTTCACAAACTTTCCATTTTAATTGTAATCACATATATTTCTTCTGTTGTTCCCTAACGTAAGAAATCGCTTTTTCAATTGTAAATATTTTTTCATTAAACCAATTTTCTCCCATCTCTTTTACCAACAGGTGAACCATTCCGATTCTACTTACAATTGCTACATAATCAAGTAATACATATATAACGTCATCTTTTAATCCCATTAGTTGCAAATCCTTAACAAGCTTTATATCATCCTCGGTAACAGTACCGTAGCGTTCTTTTATAAAATTAAAAGGTGTTGTTGATTTCGCCTCATTAATATACCATTCATCGGGTGTCATTCCAGTTTTAGCTTTGAATTGTTGTTCGTTCCATTCCTCTATTGTCATTCCTCGTATTTCCTTAAAACGTTCTTCTGGTGTCTTACCATGTACTACTCTATTATTTGTCTTTTTGAAACGTTTTTTGTCTTTCATCATCCTTTTCACCCTTAATGTTTGTTTTTTATAAAAGATAATTCGATGAAGTTTCATTTTTCCCTTCTAAATTCTTATTGAACTAAAGCACTTAGTTTAAGTGAAACACTTCACAAATAATCTTTAATCAGTATTCTTACTCTTACTGTTTCCTCCATATTCTGGCCCTTTAGATGAAGTAAGACGCATTCCTTATAAAGAAAAGCCCCTTTAGTTGAACAAACAAGTTAATATTTCAAATCAACTTGTACTGGTAGTTGATTTAAAATTAATTTCAATACCCTATCTTGTGACATATCACCAGTCAATTTCATTTCTCCGACTACGCCAAGATAATCATTTGGATTCCACCAGGCACGTAAAGAATCCTCTCCGAATTCCATCTTTTTTTTCCTAGAGTTATGTCGTAAGACTGTCTCCTCAAAAGATAAATCAAAATAAAAAGCATAAGCCTCATGGTCATAGAACTGAATTAAGTTTTTTAGCATTTCCCCGTAACGCTCTTTATATAAAATCCCTTCCACAATAATAAATTCACATTTATCTTTTCCGTATTCCGCAATTTGGCGAATTAAATCAATGGAAAGATTCCCTTCTCTATCCTGGACCTTCAACATTTCACGGCGCACAACATCCTGGGAAATCAATAGCGTTCCATTTCCCAAATAATTTTGAAGACTTTTCGCAGTCGTTGTTTTTCCACTTCCAGAGTTTCCCCGTATGATAATTAGTTTTGACTCCATATTTCCCCCCTGCGGTCATTAATAACATCTCCGTAAATAAAAGCATATTTCCAAAGTTTATTATGTAATTAAATGGCTCGTTTGCTAAATAATGACTTTTTATAAAAAACCTTTAGTCTAAGCGTATCTAAAGGGGTATAACTTCGCAACTTTTTTATAAATATCGCGACTTTGTTTTAAACATCCTGTCTTTTTTATAAACATCGCAACTTTATTTCAAAGCCACAAATACTGTTGATTTAAAATAAAGTTTGATCAAAAACACCTCACAAATTATCATCTTACGTTAAATAAAAAGAACCTGTTTTGAAAAAAAATGATCAAAATGGATTCGTCCTTTGTGAAGTATTGTTTAATTTTTATAAAAAAGTTTGATCCTTTTCTGTAATCTAATCTTCAATAAAACACCTTATTAGTATGTCTATTGATTATCCATTTTCGGAAATAGAAATTGAATTGAAAATCCCTTCCCGTATGACAGATGGGTTTCTCAATCCCAAAATACCTAATAAGAAAAGATAATACTTTTTTATTAGATACAAATAATCCTAACAATCGAGAATAGAAAAACCCACGTATTTTGACAAAGACTGATCAAAATTCGTGGGTTTAGATTTAAATTCAATTTAACTTTATTATTACTCAACATTAGGAATCAGTGCAGGTGCATATAATGAAATAAAGGCCTTAATTGATGGTGGAATTATTGGTCAGAGGCTGCTACCCTTCTCTTTATTTTAGAAATATCCGTTAGTCCTATTACAATTGCAATATTTGTAGCTACATGTGGTCTTGAAAAAGCTGGATAAAAAAACAGCTGTCTATTTACAAGGAATCTCATATTTTACTATCCTTAAAATATGAGATTCTTTATCGATTACTCATGTAATATATCAAAACGATAATGATTGAGTAACCATAAAGGAGCCGATTATATGATTACCTTTTTAGAAAACGTAATGAATTTAGCTTTAATAATTATTTTTATTTCTAGTGCGATTTATTGTAGGAAACTTACACTTACTAAGTGGAAAAGAAAACTTTCTAAATCTGAAATGTCATTGTATATTTTAACCACAACCGCACTTCCTATTTATGCACTTCTTTATTTAGTTTTTCTTTTTATAAAATAAAAAGCGTTTTCCACGACCTTCTTTAATCCACTTTTCGAATTTAGATGTTCTAGTTCATTTTGACATAAAAATACCCCTTTAGATTACTATTATCCAAAGGGGCAAAACGGTATAACTTTTTTATAAACGGTACGACTTTCTTTCAAATCTACAACAGATGGTCCTTTTATTATCTATAGACCGCATTTTAACTGTGCACCACAGTTTGTACATGTATTACAGCCACCCATTTCTTCGACTGTTCCTTTACGGCATACTGGACATGTATTCCCTACGTCTGAGCCGATAACCGTTGTAGATTCTAACGCTTGGATTGTATCTACTAATACGACTGGACGTTTTGTATGTTCTTCTACCAATTCTTCCTCGAATGATAGCTGATCCATATCATTTTCTTCAGCTTTTAGTGTAAGCACTTGTGAATCACGGCTACCATCCACATAGACCGTACCACCTTTAGCGCCACCTTTATAAAGTCGCTCATATACTTTTTCTACTTGCTGTACTGTATAGCCTTTTGGTGCATTTACTGTTTTAGAGATGGATGAATCAATCCATTTTTGAATAATACATTGTACATCAGCATGCGCTTCTGGTTTTAGCTCCATTGCAGTGACAAACCATTCAGGAAGCTCTTGCTCGTTTACTTCTGGGTGACGATCTAAATATTCTTGAACAATTTCAGCTTTTACTTCAATGAATTTACCTAGACGACCAGAACGGTAGTAAGTGAATGAGAAGTATGGCTCAAGACCTGTTGCTACCCCTACCATTGTTCCTGTTGAACCAGTTGGCGCAACTGTTAATAAATGTGAGTTACGAATACCAGTCGCTAAGATTTGCTCCTTAATATGAGCAGGCATTTTCTGCATAAAGCCTGTCTCTGTGAAGGCTTTACGTAAACGAGCTGTTTCTTCGTCTGTAGCACCTACTAAGAATGGGAAGCTACCACGTTCTTTAGCAAGCTCTGTAGAAGCCTCATATGCCGTTTCAGCAATTGTTTTAAAGATTTCATCTACTAGCTCATTACCTGCTTCTGAACCGTATTCCTTCTCACAATAAATAAGTAAATCAGCTAAGCCCATAACGCCTAAACCTACACGTCGCTCACCAAGAGCTTGTACACGGTTTTCCTCTAAGAAGTAAGGTGTGGCATCAATAACATTATCCTGCATACGAACACCTACACGAACTGTTTCACGTAGTGCTTCATAATCCACAGTTTGATTTTCTTTATTCGCAAACTGTGCTAAATTCACAGCCGCTAAGTTACACACAGAATATGGTGCAAGTGGTTGTTCCCCACACGGGTTTGTCGCTACAACGCTTTGACCATATGCCTTCGCATTGGTCATATCATTCGCGTTGTCGATGAAGAAAATACCTGGCTCTGCAGAGTATGTTGCGCATACATTAATTAAATTCCACAATTCTTTTGCTTTAATTGTGCGGTATGTGCGTACTTTATAGCCCATTTTCTCCCATTCACGAACATCACCTACTTTATGCCATTCCGTGTTATAAACGTTCATTTCTTCTTTCGAATACTCTTCAACTGCTGGGAAGCGAAGCTCGAAGTCAGCATCATTTTCAACAGCTTCCATAAATTCTTTTGTTAATGTAACAGAAATATTTGCACCTGTTAAGAATTCTGGATTATGAACAGTATACGTACCACCATCACGCAATTTATTTTCCGCTTCACGGATAATTGCTGTATCAAAACCGCCTAATCCCTCGATACTTTTATAGTTGACAATGCCTTGGTACATAGCTTCTTCTTGGAAAGAAAGAGGCTTAAAGTTTAATTTTTCTTTAGCTAGTCGAATGATTGTTTCATCCGTTGTATTTTCGATTAGGTATCTCAAGATACGTGGATTTTGCATTTTTGAAATAATAAATTCCACAATATCAGGATGCCAATCTGCCAGCATAATCATTTGTGCCCCACGCTTTTTGTTACAAAAAAGTATTTTAAGATACTTTTACGATGTGGTCATTTCTGCCACATTCTTATGCTTTCACATAAGATCAGACTATATCATCAAAGAAGGATTTGATTTTTTCATACTTTCTATTGAGTTGTATGGAACCATGTTCATATAACTTACGAATAATCTTTAACACATCATCTTTTCGATAAATAAATAAGTCAAAGCATCCTTGTTTTGGGTAAACTTTATGGACCGTTAAAGCCAGTTGTTGATTATGCAAAAATTGAAGTAATGATAAAAGCATTTCGCGATTACCCGTAAAACCTATTCTCCCACGCTTGGAAAAATGGCCATCTGCATCAAAAAAACCTCTTAAATAGGTCCATTGTAAATCCTCATTTTTAAAATCAATCCAACTTTCAAAGCCTGTTTTTCGAGGTTTAATTCCCAACCTCATTAAATCATTGCACATTTCTGTTGAATTAATTATTAAAGAGTATTTGTTTTGTTCATTTGGTGCATATTTTTTACGAAATTTAATCGCTTCTTGCATAGACAATTCTTTTGCGATATCTTCAAGCAGTTGCTGGTCTTGCTCAGCAAGTGATAAAACAAGACGTTTCGATTTACCACGGTCATATATAGTGCCATCACCTGTAATATAACCTACTAAATAAGCCTTATTTGCTGTATCAATATTTTTAAAGTAGTTTTCATCGTAATGATACTTCTTATTTTTCAGCTTTCCCGCTTGACCAGGCTTTCTCGCTTTAAAAAGCTCTAATTCTTTGTTCCATCTAAGGATTGTTCCTCTTCCTATGTTAAGTGTTTTTGCAATATCCACTTGGCTCATACCATTTTCATGCAACTCAATAATTCTTTTAATCAATCGTTCCTTGTCTCGCGCCTCGTAAGGACGTCTCCGTACAATACGATTTANNTGCTTCCACCTCCGATGTGGTTCAAAGTTTAGGAAGGTTCAATAGTCGTTGAACGTTCAACTACGTTTCCATAGATGCTTCGCTGCTGATTGCCCAATCTTTTCTTTTTTCAAGCATTCACGTTTAGCTTCGCAGCTTACGTTGTAGCAAGAAAAGCTCTAAGGGTGTTCCAGCAATTCACGAGATTTTAATCCCGCCGTTATCGGTTAACGGGATCCACCTTGTTCGACAAGATGAGTCAGCTTCGCAATATCATCTAACCATGAGACAGAACCAGATGATTTACCATTTACACCACGGGCTAAAGTGTTTCGTGGACGTAATGTCGAACCATTTGTCCCTACACCACCACCGCGGCTCATAATTTCCATTACTTGCTTACGGTGATCACTTATTCCTTCACGTGAATCTGCTACAAATGGCATTACGTAACAGTTGAAGAAGGTTACATCTGTTTCAGAACCAGCTCCATAAATAACTCGTCCAGCTGGAATAAATTTTAATGATACTAACTGATCATAAAACTTCTCAAACCATTCTTGGCGTTTCTCTGGTGTTTTTTCAACAGCAGCAAGCCCTGTTGCATTGCGTTTTGCGATTTGTTCATAAAAAATTTCAAGAGGCTTTTCTAACACGTCAATTGAACGCGTAATCACACCTGTTTCTTGCTCTTTTGGATTATCTAAAGCGCTACGGTAGTCTTCCTCAATCAAAATATCTGCTGTTTTTGCAGACATGTCCAACTTCTGAATTGTCCCTAAACCACGGGCAGGAAATTTTGGATCTGCCTTCACTGTTAATACGACAAAATCACCAGCTTTTAGCGTTTTCTTTTCCGTATCTTTAAACGAGTAGCGATCGATCATGACAAGCCTTGATACACCCTTATGCGTGATATGCATATCAGGTGTTACAGGGTGAACCTGTGGAAATAGCTCAATATCTTTGTTTAACTGTTCAATTTGTTTGTTTACTTCGGGTTGATGATTTGTGAGTACCATCGTTTTGCCTCCCTTATTTTCTGCCTTACACACAATAAATACACAATATCATGTGTTGTTAAACACTACATATTGTGTATTTGTCTTAAAAAAAGATACTATATATAGTTTTTTAATTCAACTCTTGCAATTTGGAATAGAATCAGAACTGCTTGCCATCACAAGGTTTGAACGATAAAAAAATATTTTTCTTATACCATTTTTTACTTTTTGAAGTTCCAATCGTCACATGCATATTTTTTTTCTTCTAGTGCATGGACATATTCTAATTGCTCCTCAGAAAGTGTAAATGGTTTTAAATCAATTTGCAACGATTTTGCAAAGCCATCCCGAAAAGCTATCACACATTGTTCAATGGTTACAGGTTCTTTGACAAGACTATTAATGGCAACGGCCTTCTCTGGTAGCTTTCTACGCATACGGTCCTTCGCTTCTTCACTTGAAAAATTAAAAACGGATAATAATTTTTCCTGATCTAAATCTAGTAAAATGGCTCCGTGCTGTAAAATAACACCCTTTTGACGTGTTTGTGCACTACCAGCAACTTTTTTCCCCTCTACCACAAGTTCATACCAGCTTGGAGCATCAAAACAAACTGCACTTTTCGGCTTTTTTAAATCTGCCTTTTTTTCCTCTGTGTCCGGCACGCTAAAATATGCATCCATCCCGAGATTATGAAAGCCTTGTAGTATACCTTCACTTAACACTCGATAGGCCTCTGTCACCGACTCTGGCATATTTGGATAGCTTTCAGTAACAATGACGCTATATGTCAACTCATGCTCATGTAAAACGGCTCTACCCCCTGTTGGACGACGAACAAAACCAAGTCCTTGCTGCTCCACTGCCTCTATATTAATATCTCGCTTTGCTTGTTGAAAATAACCAATGGAAAGCGTAGCTGGCTCCCACTCATAAAAACGAATAACGGGTGGAATCAATCCTTCACTATGCCAATCAAGCAATGCCTCATCTAATGCCATATTAAAAGAAGGACTACATTTTCCTGAATTTAGAAAATACCAAGTTGTCATATTTTCATCTCCCACAACTATTTAATTAATCTTAGCGAAAGGGCGTCAAAATATACCATAACATTCAATGTCGAATTATCATAAATAGTGACACTCATCTACTTCTGTAGCGTTGATGAACTACATCCACGTAAACCAATGCATATAGTTATCGTAATTCTAGCCACAATCTAGTTAATTTTATCAAACTCAATGGACTATCGCTAGCGCATCTTTTATAATAATAAAGAAGATAGAAAGGGGTAAGAAAATCTTGGACATACTTATCACAATCGGTGTTGTTTTAGTAGTCCTAATTGCATATATCGGAATAAATGCAATGAGACTAAAAAAAGCAGTGACAAACCTAACACAAGAACAATTTATTGAAGGCTATCGTAAAGCTCAGCTTATTGATGTACGAGAGCAGAAAGAATTTGATGCTGGCCATATCCTTGGTGCTCGCAATGTTCCTTCAACTACACTACGTCAACGTTATAAAGAAATTCGCCCAGATTTACCAGTATATTTATACTGTCAAAATACAGGCCGTAGCTCACGTGCTGCATTGTTTCTTAAAAAGCGTGGCTACAACCAAATTTACCAGCTTCAAGGCGGCTTCCGTACTTGGACAGGTAAAATAAAATCAAAAAAATAAGCATGTAGCAGAATCGTTAAGGCGCGAGGACCACGTTCTTTCTCAATCGAGAAGTAGATTTAAACATATTTAACTACGCTGCGTCGTTTCGACAAAAAGAAACCATCCCAAATGACTATGAGATGGTTTCCTTTTTGCAAAAAATTCAGAGTTTCTACTATATTATATCCATTACATACATTTACTTACCTATTTCTTGCTCACCACAACTTTGATCATGCATGGGGCAGAAAAAGGTAAAGCAACGAGATGCAATATACAGCTCATCATCATTCGAGAGGCCAACCTGCAAATGAGCATTTCTCACACGCTCCATATCCGCTAGCAATCTCTGCTCCTCTTCCTTCATTTCCTCACATGTCATTTCATATTCCACTGCATCCTCTGGTAATTTCAATAATTCTGTTGTTAATGTTTCCAGAAAAGCGGCGCGAATATCTCTTACTTGCTTTTCATGCCCCAGTTGATGCAGTACCCATAAATAATTGGAGATCCAGCAAACCGTATGTGCATAATGCTGATAACCTTTAGCATACCATTCGGCGGCCTCTTGATAGTGACCTAGGCTTTTATATAACTCCCCTAGTTCGACTTCTCCAATAAAGCGTTCCTGATCCCGCTTAATAACATCAATCCATTTATAAGCACTATCTGTATCTCCAGCCAAGACAAAACATTCAACAGCCCTCATTAGCCCGTAATCCTCTGATTTATAGGATTGGATAAAATATGTAGCCGCTTCGTTAAACTTTTGTTGCCGTTTATAAATACATCCTAAATTATGAGCGACAACTGGGGACTCAAATAAAGTATAGGCTTTCTCTAGCCATGGCTGTGCACTTTCATCGTTCACAAGTCGCATCAACAATTCGCCAAGTAATGCATACGGATAATAAGATTTAGGCTCCATAGCAACAGCCTGTTTGGCATAGTCTAACGCTTCTTCATAATCTTCATTTTCCTTCAATAAATCGGCTAAATTATGGAGGATTATAACATTTTTTTCTTCAGCTAGCACATCTAACAGCATATGTTTAACCTGTTCGTACCCTCCTTCCTTCGCCAATATCTCTGCAGCCTTCTTTATTCGTTCCATTTACTCACCTCATGAATAGATTATTAATGCACCATATCATTGGACGTTTTTACCTCTTTGTTGAACATTTGAATTCTTCATTTGATGACTCTCCTCACTTTTTTGACCGCTCGTACTCTCAAATCGTCCTCTCTCCCCTCTATTTTAAGCATTCGAATTTCCAATGTAATCACTCTCACATCGTATCAATCCAAAATTAAGAAAACAATTGTATGACCTAAAAATACTATTTTCTATAATTTATTTCTCTATCTAAATCGCATTCTTCTATTTTTCTGAAAATAGCTAAAATTTGTTCTTGAATAATGATGCAACCATTGATAGGATGTATAATATCTTAAAATAATGTCATCACGACAATATAAGCTATGAATGCTATGGATTAAACTATAGCAGGAGCAGTTCTGGAGAGAGCGCAGCTTGCGTCGCCGAAGGGTTCACTATCTCAGGCAAAAGGACAGAGGAGTAATATCAACTTTCATCATGAAAGATATACCAACCGAATGTTTACCTTATCGTCAACATCCATAAATGGTATTTGTTATTCTGACGTTTACGAGACTAGTGTCATGACTAGTCTTTTTTTATTTTCCAGTCATATTTTCTACATCATTGAGGGGGATTAACGTGGAACAACAGCAATTAAAACGAGATTTAAAGAATCGCCATGTGCAGCTTATTGCCATTGGAGGGACAATCGGTACAGGTTTATTTTTAGGATCTGGGAAAGCCATAGCACTCGCTGGGCCTGCCATTATCTTTGCCTATTTAATTGTCGGCATCGCTCTATTTTTTGTGATGCGTGCATTAGGTGAACTATTATTATCAAAAGCTGGTTATACATCATTTACTGATTTTGCTACAGAATATATAGGACCTTGGGCAGGCTTTGTCACAGGCTGGACGTATTGGTTTTGCTGGATTATGACAGCCATGGCAGACATTATTGCTGTTGGTGTATATACGAAATATTGGTTTGATATACCTCAATGGATACCAGCGATAGGCTGCTTAGTTCTACTATTAATCTTAAATTTATTAACGGTAAAATTATTTGGGGAATTAGAGTTTTGGTTTGCCCTTATCAAAGTTATCACGATTGTTGCACTCATTATTATTGGGCTTATCATGCTATTTACAGGCTTTCAAACAAGCTCAGGCACTGTGTCAGTGGAAAATCTTTGGGCACACGGTGGAATGTTCCCGAATGGTGTTAACGGTTTCTTGATGGCATTCCAAATGGTTGTTTTCGCTTTTGTTGGTGTCGAATTAGTTGGCGTGTCGGCTGCAGAAACAGCCGATCCTAAAAAAAATATTCCTTCAGCCATTAACAAAATACCATTACGTATTTTACTATTTTATGTAGGGGCATTATTTGTCATCCTATGTATTAACCCTTGGTATGAAATGTCTGCTGCAAGCAGTCCATTTGTACAAGTATTCACTTTAGCAGGAATCCCAATCGCAGCTGGGATTATTAATTTTGTTGTTCTCACATCTGCCGCTTCTGCAGGTAATAGTGGTTTATTCTCTACAAGCCGCATGCTTTATAATCTGGGCAACAATAAGCAAGCGTCAGCATCATTTGCCAAGCTTAATAAAAACAGTGTACCAAGTAACGCACTTATCGTGTCGGCAATTGTGGTATCGATTGGCGCCTTATTAAGTAAATTAATGCCAGAAAACGCTTTTAGTGTTGTGACAACCATTAGTGCTATTTGTTTTATCTGGGTATGGAGTATTATATTAATCTCCCATATCATCTATAAACGAAAAAAACGGGCACTACATGAGGCATCTAGTTTCAAGGCACCTTTTACGCCATTCGTAAATTACTTAGTACTTGCCTTCTTCGCATTTTTATTAGTAGTAATGTTCATCTCTGAGGCCACACGTACAGCCTTACTGCTAACACCTATTTGGTTTATACTACTCACGTTTATTTATAAAATGAAAAAGAACTAAACCAATAGGCTAAGATGAACTGCCTTGGATAGTTTACAAAAGTGAACCTATCCAGGGCTTCTTTAAAAAAACTACACTAAAATCACGTCAATTATATAGCTTTAAAATATATTCATATCCCATTCAGTTGCAAGATGCTTTAATAGCTTTACTCCTGCCACACTATTGCCGATTGAATCAATCGCTGGTCCATAGATACCAATACCACAGCCATCAGGAAATGGAGAATTTAAGCTTGCGTGACTAGGCACAGCTGCAAGAATTGCTCCAGAAACACCACTTTTAGCAGGTAGCCCGATAAATGCAGCAAATTTTCCAGACGCATTATACATACCGCAAGTAACCATCAAGGCCTTCGCTAATTTCGCGACCTGTTTTGGGAAAAGCTGTGTTTTTAATTGAGGATGGTAGCCATCATTGGCAATTACTAATCCGATCATCGCTAAATCAGATACATTGACTTCTATCGCACATTGTTTTAAATATACTTCCAATGCCTCCTCTACGGGGCAATCTAAAAAACCAGAATCCATCAAATAATACGCTAAAGATCGATTTCGATTAGCTGTTTGCCATTCAGATTGAAAAACCTCTTCATTCACCTTCAATTTTTTACCAACCATTTGCTCTATAAAATAGAGAATTTTCTCTATCTTCTCCTGTGGTGAATTTCCAGAAAGCATAGAGGATACTGTTATAGCACCCGCATTAATCATGGGATTAAATGGCTTCCCTGGGCGATGGCTTTCCAGGCGAATAATGGAGTTGAAGGTATCACCTGTTGGTTCAACATCTACTCGTTCTAAAACATAGGATAATCCTCGATCCATACACGCTAAAATAAATGTAACTACCTTCGACACACTCTGGAGGGTAAATAGTTCAGTAGTATCCCCTGCCTTCATTTCATTACTAGATGGTCCAACAATTGAAATAGCTAATTGGAGGGGATTTTTTTCGGCAAGTGCTGGAATATAGTTTGCGCACTGTCCATTTTTTGCAAAGGGGCGAAACTCCTCGACCCAGCCAGAGACAAGATGTTGCTGTGAATTTGTATGTTCGGTTACCATAATCTAACTCCTCTCATATTTGAAAAAACAGAGCCTTCATAGTTCACCTATGAAGGCTCTATCCGAATCTATACTATTATTCTAACGCTTTGGAGGCTTTGTACCTTGAGGAATTAGGGATGCATAAGTCTCTCCATCCAAACGTTCCTCCCATTCCTTTTTAGCCTCCTCAATCAGTGCTGGATTGTGAATACACTCTATAGCGGTGCAAGCCATAATTTTTGCAGCCTGCAACATCCCCTTATGTGCTATCGGCATAATGCCCTGTGATACAACCTGCCACGTATGAAGTGGCGTCCCCAACGCCATACATACCGTTGTACATTGAACAGTTGGAACATTCCAGCTAACATCTCCAACATCTGTAGATCCGCCCAAAATAAATTCTGGTAGAATACCTGGAATATGTTGTGCAATCACTTGATCTTTTAACAACATCCTATCCTCTTTCGATAAGCCAATTAAAGCAGAGGCCTGAATGTCGGGTGAAAATGTCTTAAAAATAGCTTGTGCATGCTGTTCATCTTCTATTGTATAAGTTGGCATACCAATTTCAAGTAATTGCTTATACATTGCATCATAAAGTGTTTTATTTGGAATAAGATTTGACGCAGCGCCTTCAAATTCGATTTCTAATGATGTTCCAGTCATAAGTGTGGCACCTTTAGCAATATTTTCAACACGCTGATAAATCTCCTGTACTTGCTGTTTTTTGGGTGCTCTTACTAAGTAAGTTACCTCGGCATATGGCTGTACAACATTTGGAGATGTTCCTCCTGAATTTGTAATGGCATAATGCACGCGTGCCTCTGGAATAATATGCTCACGTAAATAGTTTACCCCAACATTCATAAGTTCAACAGCATCCAATGCACTTCTTCCTAAATGTGGTGCTGCTGNNCTGCGTGTGCACTTTTTCCAGTAAACTTAAAGGTAGCTGCATAGTTTGCGAGAGAGCTACAAGTCATGACTGTTGAAAATGTTCCAGGGTGCCACGATATGGCAATATCAACATCATCAAAAAGACCTGCCTTCGACATATATGCCTTACCTGAACCATTTTCCTCAGCGGGACAGCCATAAAAACGAATCGTCGCTGATTGATTATGTTGTTCTAAGTAATCTTTCACAGCCACAGCCGCAGTAAATGCACCTGTTCCCAATAAATTATGGCCACATCCATGACCACTACCACCCTCTTCTAGTGGCTCGTAAGAAGTGGCACCACCTTTTTGACTTAGTCCAGGAAGAGCGTCATATTCACCGAGAAAGGCAATAACAGGCTTCCCAGAACCAAATGTGCCCATTAGTGCTGTTTCAAGACCTGCTACCCCAACCTCAGTTGCAAAGCCCTCTCTCTCTAAGGCTTCTTTCATAAATTGTACCGATTTTTTTTCTTGAAAATGAAGCTCAGGTACTGCCCATATAGCATTACTTAATTCAATGCTCGCCTCTCTTTTTGATTCGACTAATATTGAAATTTTTTCTTGAAAACTCATCTTTTTTTACCTCCTTAGAAAATGGGATTCAACTATGAATTCAATAGCTTCCCTTTTTGATCATTTAATGTTAACAGTGAAATAATACAGATTGCTGCAAATCCAATTAACATCCAAAAGGCTGCATCAAAGGACCCATTAAAGGCATCTAACATAAAGCCAATTGCCATCGGTGTTACAAATCCTGCTAATTGACCACCTGTATTGGCAACGCCCATTGCTGAACCTGTAATGGATGATGGCAATTTCTTTAGCACAATAGCAGGGAGCAAGGTAATAACAAAGGCAATAAATATAGAGACTACCGTTTGATAGCTGATAAATAGTGATACAGATTTTGCTGTAAACATTAAATACAATAAAATGCCAATGACTGCACATGAAATGGAGCCTAAGATTTTGTCCATCCCTCGTGGTAATTTATCAATGATAAAACCACTACCATAAACGCCTATAATTGTTGTGATTGCAGGGATTGTTTGTACCCAGCCAATTGACATTAAATCAAGACCTCGATTTTTTTGTAAATAGGTAGGAATCCATGAAACTAATCCCCAGTTCACGGCATAGATACAAAAATAAGCAATAATTAAATTCCACATCAGTGGTGTCTTAAATAATTCCTTCAAGCTCACTTTCGGGGAAACATTCTCACCCCTCTCTACTTGAACGGCTTGCTCCTGTGGTAGCTTGATATATTTCCAATAGAGCAAGGCAATAATGGCCCCTATCGCTCCGATAATGATGAACATCATGCGCCAGCCAATTGTTCCTAATAAATAAGCAGCTAGTAATGGTACAATCAGTGATACAATTCCTCCAGAGGTAAGCATAATGGACATAGCTCTCCCTCTCTCCTCCTTCGGAAAAATTGTTGCAATAATTTTAGAGCTTGCCGGCTGGAAGCCCCCCTCTCCAATACCAAATAAAAAGCGAATAACAATCATAGCCGTTAATGACCATGCAACAGCGGTCAAACCTGTAAAAATTGACCACATTATAACAGCCATCAATAAAACTCGCTTAGCGCCAAATTTATCGGCAAGCCATCCACCAGGAATTTGCATAATGGCATAGCCTAAAAAGAAAGCGCTTAAAATAATTCCTGTAGAAGAGGCATCTAAGCTCAAATCACCTGTAATGGATACAACCGCATAGTTCATAATGTATCGATCTAAATTTCCTAACGACCATCCTAAAAATAAAAGTGCAAGTATTAAATTTCTGGATTTTTTTGTTACCGAATTCATTGTCATTACATTCCCTCCCATATCTTGTAGCTCTATTGCTGCAATAGTTGTGCAAAATGATGATCATCTAAATTTTCATTGTATCCTTTCGCTTTCCTTTGCAACCTACCAACTTTGGCTATCCATCTCTCCCGTCTAATAAAATCAAAACCCCTTAAATAACGACAATTTCGTTATATATTCGTATAATAATCAAATTTTTATGAAATGACAATATTTTTTTGAAAATTCCTACTAGATAAAACGTAAAGAAGGCTATAAGACATCTAAAAAACCACGCTTAAATCCTTATATATGTAACAAAAAAATATCCCAAAACCGTAAATGGTTTGGGATATTTCTTTATTTAATACGTAGGACGATGCATAACAAGCTGATACATTTTGATAGGTCTACCTCGAGTATGTTGTAGTTCCTCTCCAGCGATCTTTGCTAAACCTACACTACATAAATCAGCTACAATACGCTGAGCATTCCGTTCACTCATTTGAAGCTGTGTCGCTAAATCCTTTGTCGTAAAATGCTTCCAACGCATTTTTTGAACTAAAGCCTGTATTTTTGTATAGGTTTTGATGCTAATACTACCTCTTTTTAATTTTTCAAGTATATCTGGATCTTCCGCTCGATAGGAATAGGATAACTCTTCTATATTCCCAACGGATTCAATAATCGTACCATCGTCCTGTACCATAACAATATCAATAGATTCATTTGCTTTCGTTTGACGTAAACCTCTATGTGCATGTAATTCTGCGTTAAATACTGTTTGCGCAAAGCCGATCCCTGCTGTTACCTTCCCCTCCATTTCAATGGACAGCTGATACATTTTCTCTGTGATGAACTGAATTTGACCTTCAATAGCTCCCCTAGTGCTGAAAATTGTATATCTCCCATTTCCTTCCACCACTAAAGAGCCATCAATTCGTTCGCATAATTGCAATAAATTTTCCTTTATGCGTAATTCCAAATATTGAATACGGTAGCCCTGCTTCATTCGCTCCTTCAAAGAGTCGAAATCCTTTATTTCCAGCATAACAGCACCAATCTGTGTTTCTTTATAATAGGATGTTTTAATTCTTTCCGTAAACAACTGCACAGTATGGTAAATTTCCGTTTTTGTGGGAGAAACCCAATATGATGGAACCCCCATCCTTCTTAATTGCTCATCTACTGACGGATAACAGGTGATGGCAAAATCAATTTTTCCTTCTTGCCAAAGCCCAAAATGGAACTCAAATAATTCCTTCGGATCAATGGCGACATCAAATTCCTTAAGATACATGTTCCTTACATTTTGTTCAATGTCCGCTAATCCTTCTGTGGCCATTTGTGCAGGAGATGGAATAATATCAATACTAACATTCTCGATAAATTTTTTTCTTTTATAGGATTCCTCTAAAAAACCTTTATAGATAGCTGCCTCCGAAAAAATAATATGTGCCAGTTTATCCTGTGAAACACTTGTCTGACTAGCAATTTTATAAGGTATGTATCCTGAAAAAAGCCAAAAATCTACATCTTGATTATGGCTCTCTACAATATCTTTCGTTTCAGTGGCGATACTATAAATATATGGAATAAACGTCATATCCTGATCAATTTCATGTGCTAA
Organism: Lysinibacillus sp. UBA6686; assembly: GCF_002455205.1. Lineage (NCBI taxonomy): Bacteria > Bacillati > Bacillota > Bacilli > Caryophanales > Bacillaceae > Lysinibacillus > Lysinibacillus sp. UBA6686. Next base: position 67,195 of record NZ_DKJS01000014.1, read on the forward strand.
TTCGATAATTTTTTCCACGGATTTAATTGGCCCAACAACACCTATTTTATACATCATAGCTCCTACCTTCTCTATCAATTACTCCGTGCATTTAGCACTCCTACTATTTACTGTAAATAGTATAGCGAATATGTTATAGCCTAGACAATTGAAAGCTATAAATTCTACAGAAGATTATGCTTTTCCTCTACAAAAAACCCCGAATAATAAGCATATTCGAGGTTTGATTAACACAATATTGAATTAAAGTATCTTAAACATCATTGCTATACAAATTCTTATACAGAATTTCTAGTTTCTTCGAGAGCTTCCCATAGGCTGTTTGCCAAGCTTTACGTGCTTCTTCTTTTCCTTCACCGGCAGGAACATAAAGTGCATGAATCTCTGCTACCTTTTTCAAGTCATTCTCTGCCTGCGTTAGCTTCGAATAATTTTTTACAACTTTTTTCTCAGAGGCACTAAGGGCATCATATTGGGTACGGATTTCTTTTACCTTCGTCTCCAAATTAGCTATATACTCACCATTTTCAAGCAATCCATTGATCGTTTCAATTAAATTTAAAGCTGTATCATTCGATTGCTGCTGCCCTTTTTCTTTATCAAGAATAGCTTGTCTTATCGCAGGGCTAACTAAACTCATTTGTTTAGCAGTAAGTTTCGCATAGGCTTTTATAACGGTTGTCGGGTTGCTATTAAATGATTTTTCATACTGCTTCATGAAGGAATCTACTTTCTTCACATCAGAAACGGCAGTGGTTAAAATCGAGGCATTCGTAATACGCTTTTTATCACTAGAACTTAGCTTATTATATTGGGCTGAAAGCTGATTAATTTTATCGATGGAAACAATATACATATCATTCGTAACAATTGTTGCAATCTCACTATTTAGCTTGGAGATATCAGGTGCGCTGCCATCTACTAAACGATTATTCAGTAAATCATCATATTGTTGCTTTGCTAAATGCTGCTGATTTGCAGGCAGCTTTGCATATGCCGTCTCAACTGTTTGAATTTTTTTAGCCTGCTTTGTAGCATCCGTTTCCTCTCTAGCCGTTTGCACCTTTTTATGGAAGGATTTCACACCAGACAAATCCTTACTAGCAGCTGTTAATAAATAATAGTTTGTCACAAATTTTCGTGCAGGAGAAGATAGATTTTTATAGGTTGCTGTTGCTGCATTTACAGCTGTTTCGAATTGTGTAAATGAATATTTTGAAACATCAGCAAGCTTCGCAATATCTCCCTTTAATGCTTCGGCAGCAGCCTTATCAGTAGGTTCCTTGCCATTTGTGTCAACTGTAACCTTTGGTGTATTCAATAAAAAATCGTCAGCATTATATACAAGCGATTGTTGTAGATTCGTTAATTTATTATAAGCTTTCAATATACTAGTATAGTTTGAATTTAGTTTACTTTCCGCTACACCAGTCGTTTGACTTAGCTTCTTATAAGCATCCATGTCCTTTATCACTTTTTCAGCTGCCTTAAAGTCCTTCTGGAGTGTCAGGATATCCTCATACCCAATAATTTTTGCTGCAGAATTTTTCGTTAAGCTCTTATACTCATTTATAATGCGGTTTACATTATTAACATGACTCTGCCAAGAGTAAACGGACGGGTCTATCGGATAGCTATCGATAGCGCCACCTATATAACCTGCTATATCTATATTCAGCTTTTGGATTTGATTATCTTCTGCGTCTTCAGCTTGAAGTAACGCTGTCACATAATTGGATGGCACTAATTGTAATTGTTTAAATGTCAGCTTTTCATAGGCGGATCGAATGGATTTGGCTACAGTAACCTGTTTGTTAGGCGTATTATTTGGTGATAATTTCTCAAATGATTTGATAAATTGCTCAACCTTTTTTACATCCGCCTTTGCATCATTTAAAATAGCTTGATTTTGCACTGTTGAGCGGTAATTTTGCGCTAGTTTGGCTTTATCCTTTTCAATTGCCTCTACAGCCGTTTGTAAAGCTTCTTTACTTGCAGGAACATACTTAACAAAAGCATTTTCGTATTTTAATAAGCCTACAATAGCTTGATTTAATCTTCTTACCTCATTAATTTGCTCAATATCGGATGGATCTTTTAGAAGGTTTTTAATGCTAGTATATAAACTATCATTCACATCCAAGCTTCGCTGTAATAAATCCAGCTTATCGTATGAGTCCTCAATATCTTTCAAATACTTCTGTAAATCCTTCTCACTAACTTCTTTTATCTTATCTACTTTTTCAGCAAGTTTACTAATTAATTCAACATCAGCAACAGCTCTTTTTAAAACATCGTAATTTGTCACATTTGCCTTCGCAGGAGCTGTCAATGCCTGATACTTAGCATCCATCGCTGTTACTTCACCCTTAAATGCTTCTAGGCTTGAAACATTGTATTGATGGTCGTTTTTAAGCAATGTTTTAATTTCATTAATCATTGAATTTGTCGGTTCATTCGATACTGTGATGACATCAGAAAAATCTGATTCTACAATTGCAGAACCAACTTTTGCTTTTACCTTAACCATAATCTCTTGCATGCTTTTATCTAAAGCATCTTTTGGAATTGTATATGTGCCGCTAGTAGCCCCGTCAATGATCGTGAAGGACTCACCAACTTTATAAAACCATTGATAGCTATATGTAATTTGACTACTTTGTAATTTGGCTCCTGCAGCATCCGTCACTTCGGCTGTGGCCTTTAACACTTCCCCAGGAACAACATATTTAGAAGAAACGGCAAATGTCGGCTTTGCAATTGCCAGTTGAAGCGTATTGATTGTTAGTGGCGCACTTTTATATTTACTATCATTCGTTGTAATGGCTTCTACAAATATTGTTTTCCCAGCTGCCTCTACTGGTACTGTAAAGGATGCAGCAGTTGCACCAGAGATTGGTTTATTTGTATTGTCGTTTTCAACATAATACCATTGGTAACCTTTCACGATTGAATTCGCTGGTAAATTCTCAATAGAAGCCTTTAACACACCATTTACCATATTTTGTCCTAACACTGTCACTGTTGCTTCCTCTGCACCTGCCACTGTTGGTACAATAAGAGCTGCTGGAATAGCGGCTACTGTGAAAAATAATTTTTTATTCAATTTTTTTACCTCCTCTATCCATCTATTCAATTATATCGGTCAAAATTTTGGAATTTCCTTCGTTTTACGGAATATTTCTAAAAAGTGTATTTTCTCCTATTTCTAAATAAAAAATAATATTTTTATGATTTTTTCTATACTTAGACCTTATGAGTGTTTAAATACTGATGCCAAACTTTCTGCTCCTCAGCTGTCATTCCACCAACAATAGTAGAAAAGTCAATCGCCTGATGAAATAGGTCTTTTAAGTAATTAAATTGTTCAAATGATCCTGTAAATATTTGAAGCGAGGAAGATTTTGCAATCACCTTAAGATTCTCAATTGTTGTCCCATCTAATTTTAAGCATTTGAGATTTTTTAGTGCACCAATTGCAGTTCCATCCTCAAGTACGGTATTTTTTAAAATAATTTGTCGCAGCTGACGACTGGATGATAAACAATCTAGATTTTTCAAATAGCAATTTTCAAATGTTATTACTTGCAAATTTTCAAGGTGATCTAACTGCAATAAATCCACCTCTTCAATATTTTTCAATTGATGGATACCTAATTGTTTTAAATTGCTAATTTGAGTGATTTGTCTTAACTGTTCTTTATTTACGATTGAAATGGATAAGGATTCTAGTGCCTGACATTGTTGAAGGATTGAAAAATCTTTAACATCTGTTTGATCCATTTCTAGATTTTTTAATTGTGAGATACTAACTAACGGGGTTATATCGAAAACCTGTGTATCATTAATATTTAATTCTTGCAAATGCTCAAGGTTCTGTAATGGCGTTAAATCACTTAGCGGATTCTTAACTAAATAAAGTTTTTTTAAAGAAAGCATGTTCTTTAAAGGGGTTATATCAGTCAATTCATTGCTGGTTAAAATTAATTCTTTTACTTCTGTGCAAAATTGTAATGGTTTAATATGCGTGAGTTTTTTCCCAATTAAGTAAAGCTGCTTTCTTTTGATAAAATTCTCTGGATTAGAATACTCTTCTTGTATTATCTCTTTCCATCCAGAATCTAAATCTTGCATCCATTTGGCAGTTTCCTCTTTGAAAGTTTGAGATTCATGGTGCAGAACAGGCAATTCAAGGGTTTTTAGCGTATCCAAAAAATGGGTGCTGTTTTTATAATTCCAGTAGAGATCGTCCTCTTCTTGTTCAATTTGATAATTTCCCTGAAAAATGGTTTCAGCAATAAATTCTAGAAAATCTGATAATTGAGTAGCTATTACATACTTTACTTCTTCATCACGACCAAAATTAATGACCTGGCCTATTTGCCCTTGATAATCTGGATCGACATCAATGCCAATATTATTGCCGCCAAAATCCTTACTAATAGGTATCCAAAAACGATTAATATACCTTTCTTTTATATATCCAGTTGGGACTGAATATGAACTCCCTGTCATTGCAAACTCGTCTTCTAACTGCTTCCATACATGCCATTCCTGCAAAACATCATTTAATGGTAAAAACGGTAATCCGAAAAACAAACCTGGTCCATCTTCCCGCTCCCCATTATGTATTAGATAGAGCTCTCTTATTTCATCAGGAAATTTTACAGCCATCTCATTTTCAACCCTCTGTATCTCTTCCTCTGAGGCTGGTGGATTTAAAAAGGGCGAAAATATTTGGTCTAACTGAACCTTTAATTTTTCCATTGTCAACTTAATCATAGTCGTTTACCTCCCTATTCAAAATTCGAATCATTTTCTTCATTTAAACAGTTTTCTACAAATTCAAAAAGACTCTTTGCATCAGTTGTTCGCTTTCCCCAATCATGCCAAAAATACAACACCTGTCCCACCACTCCTTGTTCAGTGGGATCAGTATCAAGACAAAGATAATCGCCTCCACCATTTTCAGCGATAGGAATCCATTTTTTATGCCAAAGCAATGGTTGAACTTCAACGCCATACTCTATATCTGGAAGCAGATCATCTGGGTCAAATTCCTCCTGTAGGAATAACCAATTATCCATAATTTCCGCAAGAGGGGAAAGTGTTAGATTTCTAACAAAAGACTCTACCCCCACGTCCCATGCTTGTCCATTATAAACACTATAAAAACTTTTCATCTCCTCTGGAAGAATCACACCTAAGGTATTTTCAATTAGCTGAAATTCTTCTGCCGTTGCGCCAGGCTGGAGATTCAATGCATCCTTATCCTTTTTCTCAATGATACATTTCCATAAATTGTCCGCTTGACTATTCAATTTCAAATCCCCTCACTCTAAAAAAGATTCATTCACATCTCTCACATATATCGACATGTTCACACATCATCTTGATGCAATTTCCTCGCCTGATGAGTAGCTAAATCTGCATATCTAACAGGGATTGGTAGACGGCTATCTTTGTCAATAAAGTGCATTGTTATATTTGTGGCTGTGTCTAAATCAATCCAGTTTCCACATGATACAAATATTGGCTTCACATTCTTTCTACTTCTAAGCGTACGCCCAAATACCTCTCCATCAATGACAATATCAGTAAATGCTCCAGCAATATTTTCAGGCATCGTGAAATCAATATTTTCAATTTTGTAGTAAGTTTTTGCTACTCCTATTGTTGGTTTCTTTAAGTAGAAAGAAGCATGTGTGGCAATTCCCATATGGCGCTTATGTAGATAACCATTCCCATCAAACATATATAGGCTTGGTTGAGTTTTCAGCTTTTTCACAGCTTCTAAAATAAGAGGCAATTCTCGAAAAGCTAAGAACCCAGAAATATAAGGAACAGTAATTTCATTTATATACGAAACTTGCTCTATCAAATTTTTTGACCTAAAATCAAAAACTTGTATACAGCAGGCTCCATATTCTTTATTATTTTTATGCCAATAGGCAATATCTACGCCAGCTACAAGGCTAATTTGGTTCTCTAAGAAATGATTTTGTAGAGAAATATGCTCTCTTAAATCATTTTGTTGTGCGATAAAGTTTTGTACCATTTCATCTTTTTCCAAGACTAACAACCCCTCTCTTCTACTAACTAAGCATAAAATTTCCTAATTTCAAAGCAAAAACCTTCTAATCTTTACTTGTGCTTGATTTTGCACATTAGAAAAGATTAGAAGGTATGAAAATGATTCATGTTTTGCTTACTATTCATAGATTATCCTATGGTACTATGAGCATGCCTTTTATTACAGATATCGTAGTCATAGGTAGTGGAAGTATTTCCTTCATTCACTATAATTCGAATGGACATTCCTTCCCCTAAATTCGTATTGATCGAGAACTGACCATTAAAAGCCTGTACCCGTTCTTGCATTCCCCTAATCCCCATGGAATCAGCAAGAATAATATCATCCATCTTACAGCCCACACCATTATCAGAATAATTAATCTCAAATCCATCGTCTGTTTCAAATAGATTAATTTCAACCGTATCAGCATATGAATGCTTCAAGGCATTATTCAATAGCTCTTGGAAAAGACGATAAATCATTAAGTTTAAACGCTCATCCTCTAAGTAAAGGCGATCAATAGCATAAACTAAAACAAATTCAGCACGTTTATGAATTTTTTGAATAAGCTTCTCAAGGGCAGCATTTAGGCCCAATGTATCTAATAAAGGAGGCTTTAAATTTTCACAATAGCCTCTTAAATCATTTAAAGAAGCTAGCATATGTTCATGAATCTTCGAAAGCTTTGTTTGAAGATTATCCGTATTCTTCGTACGGACAAGAACATCCATTTCTCTAGCGATATGTAGCTGTTCTTGTAGGTTTGTATCGTGTAATTCTTGTGCCAATTGATATTTTTCTTCTTCAAAACGCAGCCAAAGTAATTTATTGAGCCATGGCAGTTGGCTTTTATCCGCTGCTTTCATATGCTTTAGCTGTTCTAATAGATCCTCAACCATTTTCGTATTTTCAATAAAATTATTTAAATACAGAAGCACTAGCTCTAGCCATAATAATTCCTCTTCTTTTAGATAAATAGATTGATTATGATCCACAACTAGAATTCTTTTATAATTCGTATCTTGATGAATAAAGGCAACGTAAAAATGAGCCGTTTTCTTAATATCCCCTAACCGTAACTGCTCAATGAATACTTCATCCACTTGATTTTGTGTATATTCTTTTAATTTGCTCGTTGAAGTTACGGCATGTGTATGAAAATCATAGGTGAGTACATAAACATGATGGATTTCAAGATGCAGGGAGACTTCCTGAACAAATCTTTCTAGTAAATCTTCAATTTTCACCACTCTACCTATACTATCAACAGTTGTATACAATCGATGGATATAATCTCCCTTTGTGGAAAACAGGATTTTTCGCTTGCGATAATCGATCTTCTCTTTTATATAAAAAAGAGCGATTAAAGACAAAAAAGTAAAAAAGAAGATTTCTGTCATTCTTGAAATCGATAAATCAGTAATCCAATAAAGACCAATCATTAGCCAAATCGTAAAGGCAAAGGAGAAATTAAAATAATGACGTAAGCGTGTAATGAAGTATTCCATATCAAATAGACGTTCAGTGAGCTGTGTACAAATAAAACTATAAGGTATTAATACTAAAAAAAGAGAACAAATATCTGCCGAAAGTATTTGTTTATGAAAGATAACTTCTGGTAACGCGTATAGAAACAGAAAGGGCATAAAAGGAATAATAATACTGCTCAATAATATTTTTAATTGTGGTATTTTATATTTAAAATTCCCTGAAATCATAATCCCAAGAATTATGATAAGTAGTAAGAAAAATATCCCTAAGATTATATTTGAAAGCGCAACATGAGTAGAACTATTTGTAATACCATAAATGCTTAAAAATACTACCGATAGAGGGAGTACATACAGAATCTTTATATTATTGATAAACAACCATTTTATATTTAAAAAATCAAAGTAGAGCCTTAAAAAATGTATTAAAAGTACAGGACATAGCAGCATACTACTACGATTTACAATTACCCCCACATTGTTTAATATTCCAGACGCTCCTATACTTACATATGCTAATGAAACTGTTAGTATAAATAAGATTAATAGATTTAATAATGGTGTATTTTTCTGTTTAAGGTACAAATATACGGAAAGTATTAACGATAGGAAGTAATATATAGTAGGTACAACAAATACATAATAAAATTTTTGAGGAATATCGAATGGTTTTATTTGTACATGTACTTTATCACCATTAGGTTTCAATATTGTTAAATCATTAGCTGAGCGAATAATAAAATCATATTTGAAAATCTGAATATCATTTATATGGCTACCATCTATTTTTAGCACAATATCTCCAGGTGATATCTTTTGTTTCTTTGCCCAATCTTTATAATAGGAGTCTGTAACCATCCATTGTCCGTCTTCTTGTTTTATTTTTATACCTAAAAAAGAAGTGCTATAAGTAACAAATAATAAATAGACACCTATTATTAAATAGATACTTATAGCACTCCAAAACCATTTATTTTTAAAATAACTCAGTTCCACAGAAACCATTCTGAACGTAGCTCTTCATCAAACGAATCTAAGATCGCCTTTTGTTCAAGTTCTGTAATGCCAATAAGAGAAGCCTTATTTTCTTTTAACAAAGATACTACTGACGGATTTTGCTCCAAAAATTGAATCATGTTAATCATAAAATCTCCTCATTTCATATGTTTTTTATAGTTACACCTATTTATATGTTAATAATATCCTTAAAAAGGTATTTTTAACCAACATTGTAACTACATCTTCATTATACTATCTTTTTACATTTTCACAACAATATTTTCTAAAAATTCCTAAAAAATAATAGATTATGTGCTCATTCTGCTTAATATGCCAATTTGTATGCTAAGACAAAATTAGTACACTCAATATGAATTGAAATTTTTGTTGAAAAAGATAGACTCATTCCAATAGAAAAAGTAACGGTAGATAAGCTTTTAGATAAATCTGCCGTTACTTTTTCAGTAAACTACTTTATTAAACTCTGTAGCTATTTTCCAAACTCAACGTCAGTTATAGGCAAAACTGTAGAATGTTTGATTTCTCTTAATGATAAATTAGTCTGAATTCTTGATATACCAAGCTTATTTAACTTTCTTATAAAGCTATCGAGCTCCCTCCTGTCTCTTATTACTACCTTTAGCAGATAATCGTATTCCCCTGTTAAACAATGACATTCTAATATTTCTGGCATTGCCTCTAAAGCATTTTCCAAAATATCTAATTGTTCAGCTTGATGGATATTTGTGCTGATAAAAACATAGCACAGTAAATCAAATCCAAGCTTCTCCTGATTTAAAATCGCTACCTGTCTATTAATAAACCCTTCACTCACTAAGCGTTTTATTCTTGTATGTGTTGCTGGTGGGGACAAATTAACACGTCTTGCAAGTTCGGCATTACTTATTTGAGATTCCTTTTGTAAAATATCTAAAATTTGTATATCGAGTGCATCTAAAATTTTGCTGACAAATGATTCCACTTACATTCTCCTTTTATGTTTATTCTAAAAACAAGCTTAAAAATAGCTTTCAAATTAATTTTATTTCCTTAAACACACATTTCATTTTCTTTTATTTCGTTTTTTTTGAATTATACAAAATAGTATTCCTTAAAATCAACAAAAACCATATAATAATTAACAAATTCATATAGAAAATGTCATTGTGCACAATGGCTTCTATTTTTCAGCTTAAGCATGAAAAATAAAAGGAGCTAAATGATATGTCAAAGTTTTATGTGTTATTGTTACTCTTAACAAGCTTGCTTTGGGGAGGAAATTTTGTAGTTGGCAAATCTCTAGTAGATCATGCTTCACCGCTGACATTAACGAGCTTAAGGTGGATCATTGCTATTGCTGTTCTACTGCCTATGGTTTGGTGGAAGGACAAAAAAATAATCCCTTCTTCACATGCAGTTTTACCATTAATTTTAATGGGCATCTCAGGTGTTGCGCTATTTAACCTTCTCCAATTTTCAGCACTAGAACAAACTACCTCAACCAATGTTGGGTTAATTTCAGCATTAAATACTATTTCTATTGCTATTTTTTCATATTTCTTTTTAAAAGAAAGAATCAATATACGCCAAGTTTTATCTATGATGATTTCACTTTTAGGTGTCCTGATTGTTCTGTCCAAGGGAAAGATTAATTTACTATTTTCGGCGGATTATAATATGGGGGATTTACAGATGGTACTAGCTGTAGGTGTTTGGGGGATATACTCCGTATGTAGCTTATGGGCGATGAAAACGACTTCTCCCCTAATGTGTACCTTATATTCAGGTTTATTTGGCCTTCTTATTCTTCTACCCATGAATATCTTTGATTTTCATATTTATAATATCAATTATTCTTTTATTTTATCAATTTTATATACAGGTGTTATCTCTACGGTTGTTTGCCTTGTCCTTTGGAATATTGGCATACAAAAATTAGGCGGCACAGCATCTGGTATTTACTTGAATTTCAATCCCATTTTCACCGCCATCCTTGCGTTTTTGTTTTTAGGCGAACAATTGACATGGCTACAAGGTGTTGGTGGATTAATGGTCATTTTAGGGTGCTATTTCTTCACATACTTTAAAAAAGTAAAAGGAGTTTCTTTTAACATTTTTAGCGTAACGGATCAAAGAAAATAATAGTAAACCGAAATAAAAACCGTTATTTTGATTTTTCTTTTTCAAAATAACGGTTTTATAGATATGATTATTCGATTCTTGTAGGATACTCTTCTATATATAATTTCTCTAACTGATTAGAGAGTTTATTAAAGGCATTTTGCCAGGCCTTTCTAGCAGCCTGTTTGTCATCGGCGTTTAAAATCGCCTCTTCTAATGTACGAACTTCAGCAACCTTTGCTAAATCATTTTCCGCTTTTGTCAGCTTTGAATAATTTTTCACTAAGCTTTTTTGAATTGTTGAAAGTCCTTCATATTCACTGCGCAAATTACCAACTTCCATCTTTAGATTGGCTATATATATGCCAGAGCTCACTAAATTGTCAATTTTACTTACTAACCCCAATGCTACATCATTTGATTCACGCTGTTGTTTCTCTTGTTGAATAATTGTATCTCGCATTTGACTTGGAACGAGATTTGCTTGCTGTGCTGTCAGTGCATTAAAGGCTTTTATCACATTTGGACTATTTTTTGCAGGGTTTTCTTGCATTCTATTATATTGAGTAATGAAAGCCTCTACCTTTTTTACATCAGCCATTGCTTGTTTTAAAATTGAATAATTGATAATTTTCTTTTGCTCCGCTGCTGAAAGATTTTTATACTTACCTTCTAGTTGTTTAATCTCCTCTATACTTGCATTACCGTCAGAAATCTTCGCAATCGCTTGATCTAACTCGGTCAAATCTGTATATATGTCATTATTTGTTAAAGAAGTAATTAAATTTTTATAGGTTTCATCTGCACCAGCAAGCTTTTGCTGGTTGGCGGATAAGCTTGAATAAGCCTTTTGGACACCTTGAATTTTTGCATAACGCTTTTTCAAATCAGCCTCCATTGCTGCCGTTTCAGCTTTCTTTATAAATGACTGCACCGCTTTCACATCTTTTTCCGCCGCTTTTAATTCATTATAATTTGTCACATATTTACGCGCTGCTGATGTAAGTCCGCTTTTATACTCATTCACTAATTTTTCTATATCTTGGGCATAGCTTGCAAAATTACTGTTTGGTACCGCAATAATAAGATTGATTTTAGCCACAAAGGCAGTTCCCAATTCCTTTGCCTTTACCTCAGCCTCAGGCAATGGTTTATCACCTGGTGGCTGCTCAGATGTTGAAGGTGAGAGTAATGTATTACTATTTTTCACTAAGGATTTTTGCAGCGTCGTTAATTTATTGAGTGCACTCAATGTACTGTTATACGTTGAATTTAGTTTGGAATAACTGATACCTTCTGTATTCAGCAGTTGCTTATATTTTTCAATTTGTGCCGTCACCTTGTCTGCAGCTTTTATATCCTTCTGCAATTGTAAAAGCTCTGTATAGCCTGTTATCTTTTTGGCATTTTCCTTCGTCAGCGTTTTATACATTGTAAGAGCTTTATTGATTTCCTTGGTGTCCTCTATCGTATTGATTCCTTTATACTCAGTAGTTGGCCCTAATGTAATATATTTATCTATCACACTTTGAACATTGGTAACATCTTGTTCCTCAGCCGTCTCTGCTTTGGCAAGATTACTACCCACATCGAAAAGGGTACTAGGTACTAGGCTTTGCTGTTTCACATTAAGCTTTTCGTAGGCTGTGTGGATGTTTTTTGCTGCAGCGACCTGTTTTTTGGCAGTAGTATTGACATCTATTTTATTAGCTTTATCTAAAAAGGCCTGCACTTTTTTAATATCGGCCTTTGCTGTATTTAAAATATCCAGATTTTGAACAGTCGATTTATATTCACTGGAAAGCTTGGCAATACGATCCTCTATCTCCTTAATGTTTTTCTGTAAATCAGAAAGTGAATTTTTATATTTTACTAATTCATAGGATGATCCATTTACCAGTGAATCTAAAAGCCCTAAAATTAATTTATTAATCTCTATTACCTCTGCAATATCTGTATTCTGTGATGCATTTCCTAAGCCACTCTGAATGTCAGTATACATGCTCATATCAATACTTCTTTGTAATAAATCTAACTTTTCATATTCTGAATCTAACGCTTTGAACTTTTGGATTTTAGCCGTACCATCCACTAATTTTTGTGCCTCGAGTATTTGATTTTTTAAAGACTTCACTACTTTATAATCCTCTATAGCACGCTTTAAAATATCATAGTTGGTCACATTTGTCTTAGCTGCTGCTGTTAATGCTGTATATTTACTTGTTAGGCTTGTTAGCTCATTACCAAATTGCGTAAAGCCTAAAGATTTATAGACAATAGCCTTATTTGAATTCCTTTCTAATAACTCATCGATAGATTTCATTAATCCTTCAGCTGGATTATTTGCTACTTCTACCACCTCGGAGTAACTAGGACCTGCTTCCTTTGTGCCAACAGTTACTATCACACGGACTACAATTTTATTAATTTGATTTTCTAATGCGTCTGTAGGAATCTTATAGGTAGCACCTGTTGCTCCAGCAATAAAGGAATAGGAATCACCCATTTTATACATCCATTGGTAAGCATACGAAACCTGCTCTGCTTTTAAATCTCTCGTATCATCTTTAACAGTCGGCGTCACAACGGATAATATATCTCCAGGCAATACAAATTTTTCTGGCGAATACCCATTAATTTTTAATGGCGTGATGGAGGGATCAGGATCTAACTTCAACTGTAGCGCATCGATTGAGATTGGTGTACTTGTATAGTTTTTTCCATCCTCTGATGTTGCCTCGACAACTAACTGTTTCCCCGCCGCTTCAACTGGAACGGTAAGCTCTATATTTGTTGCACCTTTAATTGGTGTTTTTTTACCATTGTCAAAGAAATACCACTGGTAGCTCTTCATTACAGGTTTAGGATTGAGATTATTAATTTCCGGAAAGATTTTACCGTTCACATAGGTATTTCCAGCTACTTGCAAGGTAGCATGGACGATCATTTTGTTACTTAAATACTCAGTTCCATCTTTTGTTGTCACTTTCACAATAATGGCTTTATCAGCAGCACCTGCTGGTATCGATATCTTATGACCCACACCTATTTGAGTTTGGTTTTCGCCCTCAACAGAAAACCATTGATAGGCATCAATTTCTTTATCTTTCGGAATCAATGAAGTATCGGCCGTTATTTCAGACCCTTCAATATTATTTCCAGTAATTTTTACAATACTCGCATCAGCCGCTTGTACTTCCATTGGCACAATTAGAGCCACTGGAGCTGCTGCCATTAAAAATAGTTTAGCTTTATCCATTTTCTCGCCTCTCTTACTACTATGTATCAATCAATACCCATTATAGCAATATTTTTTGCATATTAGCAATAATTGCCTAAGTCATCTAGTCATAGATAAATAGGTATTTTTATTGATATCGATAGTAAAAAAGTAGGTTTTTAAAAGCTAATTTATTCTCATTAAAATTTAGAATTTAACAATTTATCAACTTTATTAATTCTAGAAACAGTAGGATTTTTTATCAAATGCCCTTTTATCAAGACCATCTTTACCTCTGATAATGTTTGTATCACCTCTAATGGATTTCGCTCTAGAACAATTAAGTCAGCCTGTTTTCCAATATCTACAGTTCCAGTAATATGATCAATTCCTAAAATTTCTGCATTGGATTTCGTTACACAATCAATAACTTGATTTGGACTAAGGCTTGTATACTTTAAGAAATGATTGAGCTCTCTCCATAAATCATAATGTGTAACATAGGGCATAGCAGCGTCAGTTCCTACACCTATTTTGATTTGATTTGCAATGGCTTGTTTTAAACTAATAATCATTCCCTCATAAACTAGTTTGGAATTCTCTTTGACAATATGATTGACCTTCGTTATTGCTGGATCAAGAGTCGCAACAGGATATCCAGCCTGACAAGTTGGAATTAAAGCAGAATAACCTCTTAAAGCTTTTGGATTATGTTGATATAAGGCAATAATCTCTTCATCCATTTTAGCTCCATGCTCAATTGTATCCACCCCACCTTTTAAGGCGATTCTTACACCTTCTGTACTTTCTGCATGGGCTGCTACGAGTAAACCCATTTTATGTGCCTCATCACAAATAGCAGCTACCTCTTCTTCCGTCATTTGTAACCTACCAGCCTCACCTATCGCTTTTGCATCGGTCACACCACCTGTCACACAAATTTTTATTAGATCAACACCATGTTTACTATTTATTCTTACATTTTTTCTTCCTTCCCATGGCGAATCACTTACTAGTGCTAAGTATGGTGCACCATGCCCTCCAGTAACACTAAGAAAATAACCGGATACAAGCAAATTTGGACCAATAAATTTATTTGCCTTGATTTCATCCCGTAAATGAACATCCGTGTAAAAGAATTCACCCACACTACGCATCGTTGTAATACCAGCATGTAAAGCATTTAGGGCATTTCTCTTCATTCGTTTCTTTAATAATGCTCTACCCATTTTTGTATCTAACAGCTTATGCCCCGTTTTCAACATGCTTTCATTCGATGACATTGTAAATGGTTTTCCATCTGAGAAAAGATGTACATGTGCATTTATTAATCCTGGCATCACATATTTACCAGTTAAATTGATGGTTTTATAGTTTTTAGAAAACTTCAATTCCTTAGTTTTTCCGATATGTTCAATGATGCCATTTTCATTTATTAAAATGGTCATATTATCTTCAATAGACTTATTACTATCTCCATGAATGATATGACAATTTTTCAATGCTAATCTTTTGTTCATATTAATCCTCCATTAAGTAGCATACAAAAATGAATAATTAATTCATTTTTGAGCTAAAATAGAATGTAGGTGAAGGTTTTTCACCTACATTTTTTAAACTATTCATTTAAATTTTTCATGCCATATAATCGATAGATAGTCAATGCCTCAAAAATTCGTTTACGACTATCTTCACTTAGTTCCCGTTTTAATAAATCTAACAGCATATCTATTACATTATTCGAGATAATATCTAACAAAATTATATTTTCCTCACTACTGATTTCATAGCTCTTATAGCTATTTTTTAAATAGGGTCTTTTCGTTTCAAGCATTAAATCAATTAGCTCATTTTTAGAATTTTGATAGATTGTTCCTTTGTTTCGCTCAAAAATAATAACAATCTGCATACGATATTTGGTTAAGGCATTCATTTGTTCTTCTAACAATGCAGCGTTTTCAGCAATTTTAATTCCATCAAAATAAGCCTGATTATAGAGATGTATGCTTTCCACTAAAACATTCTTTAAATAATCCACTAGTGTTGGTGAGACAACAGCATAAAACAGTTCCTTTTTATTTTTAAAATAGGTATAAATATTTCCGACTGAGATATTAATCTCCTTTGCTATATCGCTCATTTTAGCATCTATGTAGCCCTTTTTAAAAAACAGCTTGAGTGCAGCAGACTCAATTTCATTCTTCACTTCATCCTTTTTTGCTTGCAATATAAACGTCCTCTCAATAATGAATAATATATTCATTATTAGATTAATTATTCGTCATCTATTTGTCAATAAATCTGTTAAAATTTTGAACCAAATCATTTCTTCCTTATAAAATCCTGATAAATAGGATTTAAAATCACTAAATAGATAAAAAATCAAATTACAACAAAAGGATGGATGGAAATGAAACAAAAGCTTTCTCCTATATCTGCCAAAGAGCGGATAGAAGCACTTGATATTTTAAGAGGGTTCGCTTTGCTAGGAATCATACTTGCGAATATTGTTTGGTTTCTTTACCCAGTTTACATGCAGGAGGATCCAAGCTTTAACAATGAATGGACCTCTTTTTGGAACCAGGCCGATTATTTAGTGAAGGATTTGCTTGCTATGTTTATCGATGGTAAGTTTGTAATGCTTTTTTCCATGCTATTCGGCTTTGGAATGGTGATTATGCACGAAAGAGCCGTTGCAAAACAATTAAATTTTTGGAGCATTTATAGTCGACGCCTTATTGCCTTATTTATCTTTGGCTGTATCCACGCCTATTTCATTTGGTTTGGGGACATTTTAACAGACTATGCGATTTTAGGATTGTTACTACTTCTAATGCATAAGTTAAAGCCAAATGCTATGCTACTTATCAGTGTTGCTTTATATAGTTTACTTTTTGGGCTTTTAACGCTAGGTGCTCTATCCACTGATCCAACGATGACCATGACGATGTCAGAGGAAAATCGTCAGCTTATGCAAGCTACGATAGATGCCCATCAAAACGGGACTATTCAAGAATTACTCGATGCAAATTTAATGGAAAGAATTTTTTATACAATGCGTAATGGGCTCTACGTCCTTTATTTAGGTAACCCTTTATTGTATATATTCACCAATCTACCCTTCTTACTTATGTTCTTATTTGGGGCAGCGGTTGCAAAGAAAAAATGGATTCATCGTTTTCAAGAGTTACGAAAAGGCTTTTTCATTACGTGGCTCATCACTTTGATTTTGGGTGGAACACTGAGTTGGATACTTCCCTTCGTTTTAGACAATCCATCAGCCACACCATTGATTCAATATATGAGCTCACCACTTCTTACTATCTTTTATGCCATAAGCTTCCTTTTCATTTATCAAACATTACAGGGAAAGAAAGTATTGCAATGGCTCGCATACCCAGGAAGAATGGCCTTTACAAACTATATCAGTCAATCCGTTATTTGTACGTTTTTATTTGGACCATTTGCGTTTGGTGTTTACGGCAAACTACACTTAACGACAGCTATCTTAATTGCCATTGTTATTTTTGTATTACAAATAATACTTAGTAAGCTATGGTTATCCAAATTCCGCTTCGGACCATTAGAGTATATTTGGAGGTCATTTACTTATTTAGGTATAAAAGAAAAGAGCAAATAATTCTTGCTCTTTTTTATGCTTCCTACAAACTTTTCCAGCAAAATCTGTCTCTTCTATCCGTCACTCTAATCATTTTATCCACCACTTTATCTCTCTTATCCACCACTCTAACTGTTTTTTCCGCTAGAAACCATAAGAAAAGCGTCCAATAAGTACGGATACTTATCGGACGCTTGTAGTTCTATGCCTTTTGATAACGAAGCACTGGTGTACGAGCAGCGCGTGTTTCGTCTAAACGAGATACGACTGTTGTATGTGGTGCTTCTTGAACGATGGATGGATTTTCTTCTGCTTCTTTTGCAATTTGAATCATCACATCACAGAATGCATCTAACGTTTCCTTTGATTCAGTTTCTGTTGGCTCGATCATTAACGCCTCTTCCACGTTTAATGGGAAGTATGTTGTTGGTGGATGGTAGCCAAAGTCTAACAGACGTTTTGCAATATCTAATGTACGTACGCCAAGTTTCTTTTGACGACGACCCGATAAAACAAATTCATGTTTACAGTGGCGGTTATACGGTAGATCATAGAATGGCTCTAAGCGACGCATCATGTAGTTTGCATTTAATACAGCATATTCTGTAACTGCTTTTAAGCCATCTGGACCCATTGTTCGAATGTACGTATACGCACGTACGTTGATACCAAAGTTACCATAGTAAGGTTTCACACGTCCGATTGATTGTGGACGATCGTAATCGAAGTGGAATGTTCCATCTTCTCTTCTCACAAGTACCGGTTTTGGTAGGAATGGAATTAAATCTGCTTTTACGCCTACTGGACCTGAACCTGGACCACCACCACCATGTGGACCTGTGAATGTTTTGTGCAGATTTAAATGCACGCAGTCGAAGCCCATATCGCCGGGGCGTGCTTTACTCATAACGGCATTTAAGTTAGCACCATCATAGTACACTTTACCGCCTACAGAGTGGATAAGCTCTGCCATTTCAATAATATTTTCTTCAAATAGACCTAATGTATTAGGGTTTGTTAGCATTAATGCAGCTGTATCAGGACCTACTACTTTACGAAGATCTTCAATATCTACTAGACCATTCTCATCAGATTTAACAGTGATTGTTTCAAAGCCTGCAACCGTGGCTGATGCTGGGTTTGTACCATGAGCTGAGTCAGGAACAATCACTTTATTACGATGCCCCTCACCATTTGCTTCATGGAACGCACGAATCATCATTAATGCTGTCCATTCACCGTGAGCACCTGCTGCAGGTTGTAATGTTACTTCATCCATTCCTGTAATTTCTACTAAAGAAGTTTGTAAATCATAAAGCAGCTCCATTGCACCTTGTGCTGTTGACTCATCCTGTAATGGGTGAACATTGGCAAAGCCTGAAAGACGTGCAACTGCTTCGTTAATTTTCGGATTATATTTCATCGTACAAGAGCCAAGTGGGTAGAAGCCAGAGTCTACCCCATGGTTTCGACGAGAAAGTGCCGTGTAATGACGCATAATATCTAGCTCAGATACTTCAGGTAATTCCGCAGCCTCAGCACGTACTAGGTTTGCTGGTAATAAATCGGCTAGGTCAACCTCAGGTACATCCAGTGCTTCTAAGCTATAGCCAACGCGACCTTCTTTTGAAATTTCAAAAATGAGTGATTGATTTTCGTTATGCATGAAGAGCCCCCATTTCTGCAACAAGTGCATCAATTTCTTCTTTTGTGCGTAATTCCGTAACGGCAATCAGCACATGTTGTTTAAGAGAGTCATAATTTTGACCTAAAGGATATCCACCGATAATACCCTTTTCGATTAAGCCTTTGTTGATTTCTTTCACACACTTATTCGTTTTCACAACGATTTCGTTAAAGTGTGCACCTTGGAATGCTACTGTAAAGCCTGCTGCTTCAAAGGCATTTTTCGCATAACGTGTTTTCGCGATATTTTGCATAGCCATTTCACGAATACCTTGTTTACCTAGAGCTGTCATTGCTACAGAAGCTGCAAGTGCAAGTAGTGCTTGGTTTGAGCAAATATTAGATGTTGCTTTATCACGACGTATATGTTGTTCACGCGCTTGTAATGTTAATACATAGCCACGACGACCTTCGCCATCCACTGTTTCACCAATCAGACGACCTGGAACCTTACGCATTAATTTATTCGTTACCGCAAAGAAACCACAGTGTGGACCACCGAATGCTTCAGAAATTCCGAAAACTTGTGCATCACCTACACAAATATCAGCTCCAAGCTTACCAGGAGGTGTTAAAATACCTAATGAAAGTGGGTTAGAAGAAACGACAAATAAGCTTTTTGCTTCATGTGCAATATCTCCAATTACTTGAATGTCCTCCACTTGACCAAAGAAGTTTGGATATTGTGCAATAACAGCTGCTGTGTTGTCATCAATCAACTCTTTTAATGCGTCAATATCTGTTACACCATCTTTGTGTGGAACAGTCACGATATCAATCGATTGACCATAGGCATATGTAGCCACAACATCGCGGTATTCTGGATGCACCGTTTCAGACACTAAAATTTTCTTACGACGTGTATGACCAGCTGCCAGCATACCCGCCTCTGCTAATGCCGTACCACCGTCATACATAGAAGAGTTAGCGAGATCCATACCAGTTAGCTCAGCAATCATCGTTTGGAATTCAAAAATCGCTTGTAGTTCCCCTTGTGAAATCTCTGGTTGATATGGTGTATAAGCTGTATAGAACTCTGAACGAGAAATGACATGATCCACGATTACTGGTTTATAGTGGTTGTAAACACCTGCACCTAAAAATGATACATTGGCATTTGTATCCTTATTTTTGGCAGCTAATGCTGTTAATTCTTTTAATAAAGCCGATTCTGATTTTGCTTCCTTAATGTCATAAAGGCCTTTAAAACGGACTTTCTCAGGGATATCCTCAAATAACTCATCAACTGAGGATACACCGATTACGTCTAACATTTCTTTTTGATCTTGTTCCGTCATTGGTAAATAACGATGTTTCATAAATGTAGGTCCCTCTTTTCAACTATTATTTTGAACGTTTGTAAAACGGTGTTTCAACTGTTATTACTTTTAAGTGCTTTCCACGGATTTCAATTTCAAGCTCAGTTCCGATTGTTGCGAATTGACTGTCAATTAATGCGTGACCAACATTACGTTTAGAGGAAGGAAGTTGTGTACCAGTTGTCACTTCACCGATTTCCTGACCATCCTTAAATACCTTGTACCCATGACGCGGAATTCCTTTATCAATCATTTCAATTCCTACCAGTTTGCGTGGAAGACCATTTTCCTTCTGAGCTACTAATGCATCATGACCGATAAAGTCCTCTTTATTCAATTTCACAGCAAAGCCAATACCAGCCTCTAGTGGCGAAATCGTTGCTGATAGCTCTTGTCCGTATAGTGGGAGACCCGCTTCGAAACGAAGTGTATCACGACAGCCTAGACCTGCAGGAACAACCCCTTTGTCTTGACCAGCCTCTAAAATTTTACCCCATAAAACTTTAATATCTTCTGGAGCACCATACAATTCAAAGCCATCTTCTCCCGTATAACCGCTACGAGAAACTAATGCTTTATGTCCTGCAACCTCTACATCCTCTTGGAAGCGGAAATATTTAATGGCACTAATATCAGTCGTTGTTAAAGATTGAAGAACCTCTTCTGCTAATGGACCTTGTAGAGCAATTTGTGCATAGGCATCTGATTGATTGTCAATCGTCACATCATATTGATGTTGATTCTCCATCATCCAATCATAATCTTTTTCAATATTTGCGGCATTGACGCATAATAAATAGTGATTGTCTGCTAATTTATACGTTAATAAATCATCGACAACACCACCATCTTCATAGCACATTGCATTGTATTGCGCTTGACCTACTGCAATTTTCGAAATATCATTGGACAAAAGATTTTGTAAAAAATCTAATGCTTCGGGTCCTGTTACTAAAATTTCCCCCATATGTGATACATCAAATAAGCCTGCACGATTACGCACTGCATCGTGTTCTTCTTTAATAGAAGAGAATTGAACTGGTAATTCCCATCCACCAAAGTCAACTGTTTTAGCACCGTATTTTGCGTATTCTTCAAATAGAGGTGTACGTTTTAATTCACTCGCCATTCATTTTTGCCCCCTTATTGTTAGTTACATTCTACTTAGTAGTAGTTCGTCTGCTTCTTGTATGAATACAGTCTATACTTGCCGTATAAAGACATAAAAAAAGACAGACGAACCCCTTTTTCGGGATTCTCTGTCCTTGCACCTGAAAGTTACACCAGACTGGCTCGCATTGTCTCTTTGCCAATCAGCCGGCTTTCCCCTTTGGTGGCTGTTATTGTTATACTACAGCTCTCTCCAGAGTTGCGTCTTGTACGAGTCCTTTTACCTGAGAGATTCATAGCCCTTTGCTACTTGCTCCTTCGGCGGCGTCTCTACGCGCTCTCCCCGCACAATCATCCGCCCAAGATTCATCTTGGTACTATTTAGTATTCAATGAACATTTAGTTACTTATTTGTCTATATCCTAACATTAAATATATTGAAAAGGCAAACATTTTTTAAACTATAATAAATGACGAATATTATAGTTATTTTCACTAATCATCGTTCGCCTTTTAGCCTTTTAACTTGGAATACTAAATACTCAAGAATTTGGCGGATCGTTCTCCCCTCTGTTAACACTTGAATATGTCCTGCATCACGATAAAACTTCCTTCTGTAATGATACAGCTTCTCTAGCTCTTCTTTCGTTGAACTTTGCACAATCGGTCGGTTTTGATCATGCTGTATTCGCTTATAAATATCTTCGAATGTCGCATCTAAAAAAAACACTAGTCCACTGCGTCTCATTATTTTCCTGTTTTCAGCATTGACGGCAACGCCACCACCAGTTGAAATAATACAAGCTTCATCACGGAAATTTTTCAAAAATTCTGTTTCTATTTCTCGAAACCGTGTCTCTCCGTATTTTTCAAAAATCTGAGGAATTGTCATACCCTGTTGTCTCACAATTTCATGATCCATATCATAATAGGGCATCTTTAACAAATAGCTTAAACGTCTTCCTAACGCACTTTTCCCGCAGCCCATAAAGCCAACTAAATATATTTTTCGCATTCGAATCACCTTCTTATAACTACGATTCTACACTGTCTGACAAAATTTGTCCTAATAAATTTATCGTAGCGCGAACATTCATTTCTTCAAGCGAATCATATGTTCGATACTGAATTTCATAAGACGTACAATACGTAAGAACAAAAGTAGTTACAAAAAATAATAATGCAATTGCGATTAAAAAAATAGCCCCTCTGTCATTTTTCAATAATTGGTACATAGAAGGTTCGCTCCTTTTGGATACCACTTGGAAATTCAACAGCTACAGTAACCCTATTATTTTCATATTGAAATTGGCATTTATTAATACCAATTAACATCGGTACATGCCCACCGTTTACTTGGTCACGAATTAAATTATTATAACAATCAATATTATGAATCGTATTCCCCGATTCAAAGGTTATCCTTTTTTGGTTCTGTCGAATCGTAAAAAAACTAATATTCTCAAAATAACTATTTAAATCGTACACAAATAGCTCCCACTTTGATTGTTCATCAGTTAATACTGTCGTTTTCATCTCGGCATACCAAAGCATAACTAACACAACAAGCTGCATAACTAGTACAAACACGACTAATTGAAATAAAGCTTCAAGTAATGTATACCCTTTCTCATTCATTGACTTCACCTGTCAGCTGTATACATTTTTCACGTATTTCACGTGTATTTTGAAAGGTTACACATATTTCCTGTCCCTCAAATATCCAATGAAAATTCACATTTTCAATTGTTTTTGAACCTTCCTGTTGCCGTGAATGCCAATATTGCTTTAAACCCTCATAGGCAGTCTCTGCTGCGATAACCTCTAGCTTTTTGTTAGATAGATTTGTTTTCATTGAATAGCTAATTGGTAATAATGCCACACATAGTAACATAAGGATGCCAATGGATAAAATCGTTTCTACAAATGAATAGCCTGACTCATTCAACTCTAGCTCTCCCTCGTCCAAGCGTAATCACAACTCTTTTAATGCCTTGAGGTGTTTTAAATGTTACAGTTCCTGCAGTCATGACATTGCCATTATAGTTATACATAATGGTTTGCACGGAACTCGAAGCCGGCATTAATTCAACCCCTTTCGGAAAAGGTCTGTCATATAAATGAGTATAAAAATCTTTTTTGATAATATAGCGTTTTGTCGAGCTTTCAAACTTCATCGAGATATACTCTCTATGATGCATACTATAGGTTTGAATATATTGAATATCCAATTGCACTTGTGTAAAAAAACGCTCAAGTTCTTTTATTTCTGCTTGTTTCAATGAGTACTTCATGACAATCGCAGTTAAACACATCACAAAAAATAACACAATTAACATTTCAAGCAGCGTATATCCTTGATCATTTTTTAAGCTATTCTCGTTCATCCGCCGCTAGAGTCCGATCCTGAAGAGGCATTTGCCAATTTAACCTCCCCCTCATTTGTAATCATAATTTCTTTCTTATTCGGACAGCTCGTTTCATTTTCCTTTAGATACCCCTTTGTTACTAAATCCTCGATTGTTGGATAAGCCATAAAATCCACCCGATATGCTTCTACCTGCCCTTGTACCATAGAAATATAGGCTTTACAGCCCTTCTCATCGATTGTGGCAAAATGCTTCGTCACATTTGGGATTGTGATTAAAATTAAGATAGAAATAATTAGAAGTACAATTAACATTTCGATAAGCGTGAATCCAGCTTGTCGTTTTATTTTTTTCATTATTATCCTCCTATACTAGTTCAATCATATGATATATCGGTAATAGCAAACTAACATATGCAGCAACGATACAGATAGCAATGATGATAAAAAAAGTTGGCTGTACAAATGCAAGTATTCGGTGCAATAATTGCTCCTGCTTATCTGTCAATAATTCGCTATAGAGTAAAAGCTCTTTTCCTAAATAGCCACTTTTCTCACCATGCTCAACAAATATGGAAAAATCTCTCTGCCAAACAGCTGTTAATTGAACAGCCTGTGTCAAAGTATCTCCAAAAACAACACGCTCTTTGAGACATCGAGCCAAATGCTGTAAAAGTGGCTGTAATCGTTGCTCTTCCAATATTTGTAGACTGGCCTGTAATGAAAAACCACTTTCTAGTAGACTCCCTAAATAGGCAGCAAATTGCCTCGTTAAAGATAATCGCGCATAAATTTGGACCAACGGGATTTTTGAGATGATTGTAAGCTGACGGGCAATTGACTGACGTTTAAGATAGAGCTGAAAAAACAAAATACTACCAATCGAAGCTATGCCTAATAAGACAAGAGCATCTGGGAAATGCAAGAACATTTTTGATAGCCCAATCATTGTTTGATCATTGCTAGGAGTTCGACTTGAAATCATTTTTTCTATATTTGGAAAAAATATCGTACGAAACACAAAAAACAATAGCAACAAAAATACAATAAGTACTACCGGATATAAGAGAAGTCTCAATAATTTTTTCTTAGTTGCCTCACTTACAGCCATTTGCTTTGCTACTCCTTTTAAAGCCTCAATCATATGACCATTATTTTCAGCAACTGCAATCGCCACTAAATGATGCCTTGCAAGCCTTAATGTTTGCAAAATCCCTGTAACACCTATCCCTTGCCTGAGTTTTTCGTCGATTCGTTGCTGAATTTCTTCATGTGCCTCAATATGGTGTGGTAGGAGGATTGAAATTGCTTGAGGAAATAAGTACCCCTCTTGCATTAGCACACTTAATCGGCTAAAGAAATGTGCTTGCTCCTTTACCCGCCATTTTGTAGCTTTTTTGTATTCAACTAACATCTTGTCAGTGTATTTTCGTAGTTGCATATTTTTGCCCCTCTATTAATTCTCTTTGACCTGCAAGTGTTAAATCATATGGCAGCTCATAGGTAGTATTTTTCATGATTGCTTTGATGGCCTCTTGAAGATGACTGTCGCTTAATATTTCAAACAATGCGCGACGCTCTTCCTGAATAATTGGTGACTGGAAAAGTATTTGTGCAACAATACCTATTACTGTTTGACGAAGTTCTTCGACAGAAACGCCTAAGTCGATTAGTCGATAAAGACAGCTGACCGAATCCTTAGCATGAATGGTGCTTACCACTAAATGACCTGTTAAGGCTGCCTCTATTGCAATTTTGGCAGTTTCTCTATCACGTATTTCACCAATCATAATAACATCAGGTGAGTGGCGTAAAATGGCCTTTAAGCCTGCAGCATATGTAACACCAGCTCGTTCATTTACTTGAATTTGAAGAAGATTCGCTTGATTATTTTCTACAGGATCTTCCAAGGAGATAACATGACGATGTAATTCTGTTGAGCAATAATGAATGAGTGAATATAGCGAAGTTGATTTTCCAGACCCGGTTGCCCCTGTGAAGCATAGAAGCCCTTGTCGATGTTTCACGAGCTCCATTAAGATGTTCGCTACGAATTTGGAGTAACATAAAGAAGTAAGTGGAAAAGCATGGTTTTGTAAAAGAAGTCGGATAATCAGACTTTCTTTTAAAAACACTGAGGGAAGTGTAGATACCCGGAAGGCATATGGATCTTTCTCCATTGATTTTTGAAAGGAGCCGCTTTGGGGTT
>NZ_DKJS01000014.1:93538-97789 GCF_002455205.1 Lysinibacillus sp. UBA6686
CTAAAAAAGAACATCCCCACATCAACATTTGACTTAGAACCATAAAAATAAGGCTGTACCGAAAAATCGATTAACATCGACTTTTCGGACAGCCCCTTCTTACCTCCAGTCAATAGCTTTTTGGAAAATAATTAAGGGTGTTAGAAAGATTTTTTTGTGATGGTGGAGGTACCTCCACCATCACAAAAAAATTACGCATGCCAAAGAGACCTCACGATTTTTATTTTTTTCGAAAGGTCAGTATGATATAGTTTAGTTATAGTGATTACGATTTCTGAGCTAGTAGTGCGGACTCATAATCGTATAGGGTACCGTGTGTCAGTAACTGAAATGCCATTTTCAGAAACTTATTGATACACGCCACAATCGCGACCTTATGAGGCTTTCTCTGAGGTTGCGTTTTTAATTTATTATAATAATCGACGAGATGGTTATTGGTCTTTTTCCGAAGCGTAATCATCGTACAGATCATAAAATATAAGATTTTTCGCAGTTTCTTATTTCCTCGTTTGTTAATACGATCACGATATTGTGTGTTGCCGGATTGATAACGCATAATATCAATGCCTACATACGCGTTAAGTTGTTTCGCATTTTGAAAACGTCGAATATCGCCAAGTTCGCCGATTAATCGACAAGCTGTTGTATCCCCAATGCCTGGAATCGAACGGAGTACTTCATATTCATTTCGTCCTTCTGACATTTCCACCATCTGTTTCACAATGAACTCCTTCTTTTCGACTAAATCCATAATACGAGCTGCGTAATCGCGGATTTGATCACAGTGAATACCGTTTTCTTGTATGGCAGGATAACTGTTTTGTGCAGCTTCTAATAATACTTCTGCTTTCGCTTCTGCACGCGCTAATGAAAGATTTTTACGTGTATTGACCTTCAAACGATTTTTAATCATCGTTTTCGAATGAGCCAATAAAAGCGCTGGATGTGGATATAGTTGCACAATGTTTAAAAATAACGCGGAGCGAGGTGTGATCAATTTTTCAAGTTCAGGGAAACTTACTTGTAAAAGCGCATGCATTCGACTTTTTAGTAAAGTAACCTCTTCGTCTATTTCATCGTAATAACGTGTTAATGCACGCATCTGTTCATAATAATCATCCTGCACATAGGTAGGTTCACGTTCCATTTTGAAATGGGTTTTGGCTAGTTCATGGGCATCACTAATGTCCGTTTTATTTCGACGCATTGAAGCCATTTGTAAATTCGCTTCAAGCGGGTTCATCCGGCAATATGTATAACCAAAATCTATGAAAAATTTTTCAACGGGTTTTGAATAAACACCTGTTGCCTCAAAAATAATTTCGGGTGCTTGTCCATCCAGTCGTGTGATTTCCTTTATTCGTTCGTGTAATCGTTCAAAATCTACGCGCGTATGATTCAGTTCACCTTCGAATTCGCATTGGCGATACCTATCATAAATCACAACGGTACTTTTTCCTTTACTTACATCCAACGCAATGACATGTTTCATTGTACTTTCTCCTTTTTTTGCCCGTCATAGAAGTCTTCACATGGCCTTATCGATTCCATTTTCTTATACACGATCTCTTGGACCCAACATACTAAACTGATTCACATAAGGGTGTGAAGTTAGCCGGTTTTTAATACGGATTCTAAAATGATCCCAGGGACTGTTCGACTTTCCTTCACTTCTACTATAAAAAAATAGTAGCACAAACCATGGCCTTGGTTTGTACTACTAATGTTAGTATGTTTTTCCTAGTGTATATGCAAATTTTAAGCATTCTCTAGCGGGAATTTTATATTTCTATTATTGTAAAGCACTAGATACAAATGTGAACATATAAGAATTCATTTTCGGGCCACCATTTAGAATTGGAGTACCACTATTGTTGGAATAACCAGAGCTATGAACCCCTACAATTTGATTATTTGCATTTAATAACGCTGAACCTGATTGTCCTGGAGCTGTATCAATTTCATAAAATGCAGTAGAAGTATCTTCTTGTGTAACTCTACCTCTCATTCCATATTGATCTATTTGCAATGTATTTTGTATTAAATCACTAGGGTATCCATATATACCTATATTGTTGTCAAGAAGATTAGTTACCTGTCTTATCCCTAAAGTCCCTGCAACATCTCCTGCATGACGATTATTAGTTGCACTTAAAACAAGAACTGCAAAGTCTACTGCTATTAAACCTGTAGATACAATTCGAAGCAACATAATTGTCTACTATATTATAACCACCAAACCAGGCGGTACTTTCACATTGTACAATACTTTTTTCATTTTTTATTACTCCTCCCTCTATAAATGTTGATATATCAACGGTTTGACCCATTTTTAATGTGGTGAAAATATTTTTTCATCGCATAGTACATTTAGTCTTTTCTAGTTTTTCAATACATTGTCATTTGGTAGGTACGCTTCGCTAAAGTTAATTGGATAAAATTAACTCACTAATCCATTATGTGATGCATTATTGGATCTCTGCGATGCTTATGACGACGTACCCTCCCATGTCTCTTGGCTTCTAGCGCATACATTCCTTCGTTCGGTCTATTCATAAGGCAGAGGCTGGCGATGCTCCTATAGGGACTCGTAGTCGGATGGAATAATTAATGCCGGCTTCTCCGTGTCATCCTTTTTCTGTAGGTCAAACTTTGGTGGTGCTTAGGCTGCCTCTTGGAGACAATAAAGGTCTTTCATCATTTGCCTCACATCAAAATGTATTTTCTTCTTGCACAAGGTGTGTAAAATCTTCAGTAACTTTCCACAGAGCACGACAATCGATTGCTTCTTACGAAGGGGATTGACGGTGCGTGTGCTTAAAAGCCTCATTATGACGAATTAACGGGATCATCGGAATAAAAGAGCTCGAAGTTTTCTTCTACCACGCTTAGAAATCCGTTTTTGTCCTTTATGCTGTCCAGAAGAGTTTTCACGTAATGTGAGTCCCGCTAGCTTCATTAATTGGTGTGGATGCTCATATTGTGTGAGAGAACCGACTTCTGAAAGCAGCTCAACAATCGTTACGTCTCCGATTCCAGGTACTGATGCTAAATACGCATAATCCGTCATTTGTCTTGCCAGTTCTATAAGATGGGTTGTTAATTCATCAAGCTGAGCTTGCATCAATTGATACTGGGAAAGTAGTGTAGCGATTTCAATGCGTGCCATCACTAAGCCTTCTGTCAGTCCAATCGAGCTTTGTGTCACCTCGACTAATTGTTTTGCCTTTGGTAGCTGTGAACTTTTCATCCCATCTACTTGGCGGTATAAAAATAATAATTCATCTGGCGTTTTCCCTTGAATGTCCATTGGCAGTGGGGTCTTTTCAAGCGCCGCATACGCCATTTTCCCGAAGTTTTTAAACACCTGTGTAAACTCAGGAAAAAAGCGATCTAACCAACGGATCATTCGAATTTGTAAGGCATTTACATCTTCTTGGATTTTGGCACGCAAGGTTGTACCATTACGCAATTCAGCTTCCACGCCTTCTAGAATACGTGGGTAACTAAACCGTCCATCTCGCATTAAACGTGCAATGACGAGCGCATCCTTTTGGTCATTCTTTGTTTGAAGATTGTCATCTAGCTCTTTGGAACGGTTGACATGATGAGGATTCACCATGATAAATGGAATTCCATGTGCACAAAGATAGGCAGCTAGATTCATCCAGTAATGACCGGTAGGTTCAAAACCAACTAACACATCGCTTTTTTCATGCGTAGCACGTAAAGCTATTATTCTTTCATAAAAAGTATCGAAACCTTCTCTTGTTTGCGAGAAAGGGAACGATTTTTGGAGCACGCGTCCTCTTTCATCAACCGCACATGCATAATGTGTACGCTTGGCAATATCGATACCGATGACGAGTGTTTTTTCAGAGACTTGATTAATCTTTTGGTTCGTATTAGAATTCATAAATGGAGTCCTCCTATGTGATGATGAGTCAATTTCCCGTTGACACTCATGCATCATACAAGAGGGCTTTTTCTTTTTCAAGCCCCTGAAAATCCTTCTAATAGGAATGCTCCTTTATATATGTTCAAAATAAATTATAATATATTTATGGTTCTTCACCAAAAGTCGTGGGTGACAAAATCAGCGACCTGTTTCTAAACGTAAACGAAGAAATAAACGGTCTTCATTTCGATAGCCAAAGCCTCGTCTTTTGATGAGTTTAATTTTATTATTCGTGCCTTCCATCATGCCATTTGATAGCGGTGAAATAATAGTATCTAGCAATGCTTTTTCAC
>NZ_DKJS01000014.1:97991-98631 GCF_002455205.1 Lysinibacillus sp. UBA6686
GAAAAATTGCACGAGATGAAAGCGATCCAGCACATGAATCGCTAGGATAAACGGCTTGTATCGCGTTCGCCATTGCTGGAGCGAAATCACTGACCACCGTACGAATTGGACCTGTTACTTTCTGTAAAACAGCGATAATAGCGTCTTGATTTCGATGAGGAACAATCGCCAAAATACGACCCGTGTCAGCATTTAAAACACTGGTCGCATAATTGTGTCCTTTGCGTAAGGTGAACTCATCTACACAGATAGTTGTGGCGATTTCTTCCGTTAATTCATCAGTTGCATACAAGTAATACCAACGCTCAACAGTCGTATAGGGCAGTTCGTATCCACGCGCTACATCAGCAATGGAACGACCGTGGCAACGCCTCACAAGTTCTCTACGAAACATAGCCGAAGACGCTTGGACAATCCCTAAACCGAAGTCATAGGTAAATGTGAGGTCGCAGGCAATACAACGATGACGTGGAATCGCCATCTCAATCCAAATAAATCCGAGATGCCAAGCATAGCCATGACGAAAACGACGTAACGTTTGTGCATGGCGAATCGTTTTCCCTTGGCAAATTGGACATGGCACTGAATAAGCACCTACAGTAACAGGAAATACATTGAGTTCTTCGTCAGATGGAAAAGA
>NZ_DKJS01000031.1:0-22866 GCF_002455205.1 Lysinibacillus sp. UBA6686
AAAGATGTTATGAATAGAGTTTTAGAATTTACTACACCATTAATGCCAGCAAATAAACCACGTTATTTAATGGGTGTTGGGTCACCTGACTCATTAATCGACGGAGCAATTCGTGGTATAGATATGTTTGACTGTGTATTGCCAACACGTATTGCCCGTAATGGTACACTAATGACTTCTGAAGGGCGCTTAGTAGTAAAGAATGCAAAGTATGCTCGTGATTTTGGCCCGATTGATCCGAATTGTGATTGCTATACTTGTAAAAATTATTCACGTGCTTATATCCGACATCTTATTCGTACTGAGGAGACATTTGGTATTCGTTTAACGTCATACCATAACTTACATTTCCTATTAAAATTAATGGAACAAGTACGTGAGGCAATCCGTGAAGATCGTCTAGGAGATTTCCGAGAAGAGTTTTTTGAGAAATATGGCTTTAATGGACCAGACGCGAAAAACTTCTAATATTTAGTAAAAAAATTATGAATTTGTGTGAAATGTGAATATTTCTAGCAAAATATCGTCTATGATAGAAAAAATATTAGTAATTATAGAAAATTTTTGGGCTTGTCCATCGCTTTTTAAGGGTGGAATAGTCTATACTAAAAAAAGTGATAATGGAAAGGGGGCAAGAATTATGAATTCGTATGTACAATTTATACCTATAGTGTTAATGTTCGTTGCAATGTGGTTTATTTTAATCCGCCCTGCTAAAAAGAGACAGCAGGAAACACAAAATATGCAGAGCAATTTGCAACGTGGAGATAAAGTAATTACAATTGGTGGCTTACATGGTGTGATAGATTCGATTGAGGATACAGCAGTAACATTGAAAATCTCAGAAAATGTCCGCGTAAAATTTGACCGTCAAGCAATTGGACGTGTTGTCAATGAAAAATAACTAAACTTCAATTTAAAGGCGTTGTCCAAATTTTTGTTGGACAACGCCTTCTATACTTTAATCCCCATATCACTGTATAAAATGCAACATACACGGTCACCTTGTTAGTATGGGGGTGACTGTATGGAAGAATATTTAATTATTATTTTTAGAACATGCTTTATCTATGTGTTTATTTTGATTATATTCCGTTTAATGGGCAAACGTGAGGTTGGTGAATTATCCGTCATCGATTTAGTGGTATCTATTTTAATGGCAGAGGTTGCTGCATTTGCACTTGATGACGTTGAAACGCCTTTAATAAATGCCATTCTGCCAATTATCATGTTGTTTTTTATTCAAATAGGCAGTGCTTATTTTTCATTAAAAAATAAAAAGTTTCGTGATTTAGTGGATGGTGATCCTGTTTTACTAATAAAGGATGGTGTCATTTTAGAAAAAGAAATGCGCAAGCAACGCTATAATTTAGATGATTTATGTCAGCAATTACGTGAAAATGGTACTGCCTCTGTTACAGAAGTTGCTTATGCTTATTTGGAGCCCTCTGGCAATCTTTCTGTATATGAGAAGGACGAAAAGGCATTTGTATATCCACTAATCATCGATGGTGATATTCAAGAAAGACATTTGAAACTCTTGCATAAGGATGCTGAATGGCTAATGTCTGAGTTAACCAAGAATAATATTACGGATAGTAAAACAGTGTTTTTTTGTATTTGGGAAGAGAATCGGCTTCATATTCAACTGAAAGAATCTTAAACCTTTTTCACTAATTTCCGTAGGTATCGGACATCCGTAAAACGTAGCTGATTTGAAAAAATTAAAAAACTAAATAGTAAAAACAACGTTACACAACTACTTAAAATAAAAGGTAAAGACATGATTGGTATTAAAAAATACTGAGTGACACAAACCGCAATAAAGCAGCTATAAGGCACTACAAACATTCTAAAGCCTGCGCGTAAATTTTTGCGTTGTCTGACTGTTGCGATATGCAAAAATGAAGTCAGTAAGACACCAAATCCAATTGCCACTACCGCCCCTTTTTCCTGTATACCTGGCTGGGAAGCAAGCACGAACATAACAAATAGCTTTCCTAGACCACCGTAAATGGAGTTCATCATGGCAGCACGGGCCTCGCCAATTGCCTGTAATATCGAATGTAATGGACTTTGAATATAGTAAAAATAGAAAATAGGGGCTAATATTTTCACATAGCCGCGATTTTCCTGTAAATGAAAGAGCTTCATCGCAAGCTCATCACCATGAACAAAAAAGTACGTGGCAGCAAAACATCCCACTAGAGACGATAAACGCAATGATACGGAGATACGCTCCTGTAAAAGTGGTGTATGCTGACGCGCTACAGCATCGCTAACAGCCGGAATAAGGACGATTGAAAGCGCAGTGGATACAAAAGCCGGAAATAATAAAAGTGGCACTAGTACGCCCGAAATGACACCATAAAGAATCGTTGCTGCGGAGGCTGTCAATCCAGCCATTGTTAGGGCCTTTAAAAAGATAATCGGCTCTAAAAACCATGTAAAGGAACCAAATAGCTTGCTTCCAGCAGAAGGAAGGGCTACTCGCAACATGGGGGAGGAAGGATATGCCTCGATTTTGTTTTTTCTCGTCAATAATTTTTTCTTTGAGATAATATAATGCATCCACAAATATAAGAAAGCAATGACTTCAGCTAGAAGCGTAATCCCCATGGCAGAGGCTGCTGTAACAGAAGCGTTATTATAGTTTGCTACATATGGAAGCATAAATGTGATAAAGCCAATACGTACAAGTTGTTCAATCATTTGAGACCAAGCTGTTGGTGTGATTTTCGCGATACCCTGTAAATAAGCGCGCAATAGCCCAGAGCCTACTGATACCGGCACAGCAAAGAGCGCAATCCAGAGCGTAAAGGTTGTCTGTTCATTATGTAATAATGTAGTCGAGATATATGGTATTGCTAGTGCAACAGCTGGCATAAAAATGATCATGCCAATAAACGACCAAAGTATAGCCGTTCGCATAACACCGAAGATGCTTTCGCGTTTGTTTTTTGCTAGTAGCTCTGCTACAATTTTTGCCACAGCGATAGGTAGTCCAAGTTGAATGAGTGAGATAAAGAAAATAAAAGCAGGATAGACGGTCATATAAATACCGACTGCTTCTTCACCAGCAATACGCATAAACTGCATTCTATAAAAGAAGCCAAAAAGTTTAGATAAAAAAATCACAAACATCAAAAATAGTGTACCTCGTACAAAAGAACTCATGCCATCCGTCCCTTCTCAAGCCGCAAAAATTCATTTACACTATTTGTATGCAAACATGTCTTACGATACAACTTTGATTGGAGATGATTCAAAATGAGTGTGCAGCATGAGCAGCTATTTGAAAAAATTCGTCCGGCAATTGATAGTAAGATAGGAGAGTTTCAGCATTATCAATACGATGCGATTACAGCAGAAGAACTTTGGCGCTATTGTATAGAGAAAAAATGGCGCAAAAAAAATATCGAACAATTACGATTACATGAGATTATCGCTACTATTTTTTCTGTATCTCCGTCGGATATT
The DNA here is from genome assembly GCF_002455205.1 of Lysinibacillus sp. UBA6686. NCBI lineage: Bacteria > Bacillati > Bacillota > Bacilli > Caryophanales > Bacillaceae > Lysinibacillus > Lysinibacillus sp. UBA6686. The sequence goes on from NZ_DKJS01000031.1 coordinate 3,481, forward strand.
GTATCTTTTAATCAAGTAGAATTTTTACAAAGTAATAATTGGTTTGCAGAATTGAATGCGGAAGAGTTAAAAATGCTGCTTGGTCCAGTTAAAGCTTAAGAACTGTGTAGAATTTTTGTCAAATAATAAAAGAATACTAAAAGTGTTGAATTGACACCAAGCGCAACGTGTTTCATAATGAGTGTGTTGCGCTTTTTTTATTGAAATAAGTATTTTTACTGTCATACCACTACTAGCTTTAAAAAAGTAGCGGTTAAAAAAATAAATTTGCGCGTTATGAACGATTGAAATAAGTAGGGCAATCTTTTTGAAGCACAGGCTACATTATTCTACAGGAAAAGGAGGAATAGACGTTTCAAAAAGGTCTTGCTATTATACTTGTTTGTAGTGTAAGGAATGCCCTTACACCTATTCGAGGAGGATTTATAAATGAAACTAAAAAGTCGTATAGTTGCATTCGTACTGCTTTTGGTGCTCTTTACAGCAACCATTGGTACGACTGTAGGCGGCGTCTTAAAGGACATTAAGCTTGGTCTTGACTTACAGGGCGGGTTTGAGGTTCTTTATGAGGTGAAAGAATTAAAAGAGGGACAAAAAATTACACCAGAAGTAGTGTCTGCAACATCAACAGCTCTTGGTAAACGTGTAAATGCTATTGGGGTAAGTGAACCGAGTATTCAAGTTGAAGACAAAAACCGCATTCGTGTGCAATTAGCGGGTGTCGAAGACCAAGCATCAGCACGTAAATTATTGTCTACTTCTGCAAATTTAACTTTCCGTGATGTTGATGACAATTTACTATTAGACGGTGATGACCTAAAGCCAGGTGGAGCAAAGGATTCCTTTGACCAGCAAAATCGTCCAATCGTATCATTAACGTTAAAGGATGCGAAAAAATTTGCTGATATAACAAGTAAAATTGCGGCTAAGCCACAAGGTCAAAATTTACTCGTTGTATGGCTAGATTTTGAAGAGGGTGTGGATTCCTATAAGGCTGAATCACAAAAAGCAAAGCCTCGCTATGCATCTGCAGCAACAGTTAGCCAAACATTAGATACAACAGATGTTATGATTAGTGGTAACTTCACAGTTGAAGAAACGAAAAATTTAGCGGGTATTTTAGAGGCTGGGGCACTTCCAGTAAAGCTTGATGAAATCTATTCTACGTCAGTTGGTGCACAATTTGGTGACCAAGCTCTAAAAAGTACTGTTTTTGCAGGTATTGTGGGTGTAGTTTTAATTTTCTTATTTATGCTATTCTATTACCGTTTACCTGGCTTAATTTCCATCATTACACTTGCCATTTTCACTTTCTTAGTACTTGTGGTTTTTGATTGGATTAATGCTGTTTTAACACTTCCAGGTATTGCAGCAATTGTTCTCGGTATAGGTATGGCTGTGGATGCCAATATTCTAGCGGCTGAGCGTATTCGTGAGGAACTACGTGTAGGTTATTCAGTAAAACAAGCATTCCAAATTGGCTCGAAGCAGTCTTTATCAGCAATTATTGATGCACAGCTAACTACATTATTAGCAGCGGCTGTATTATTCCAATTCGGGACAAGCTCTGTTAAAGGGTTTGCAACAACATTAATTATTAGTATTTTACTAAGCTTCTTAACAGCTGTTTGGGGTTCTCGTGTACTATTAGGTTTACTTGTCAACAGTGGATATATCAATAATCCAGCTTGGTTTGGTATTGCAAAATCTAAACAGCATAGCTTAGATGAAAATATCGGTACATTAGATCTATCAACGAAATTTGATCGTTTTGACTTTGTACACAATCGTAAGAAGTTCTATACATTCTCATTAGCTATTCTAGTGGCTGGTTTAGTGGTTCTTGGTATTTTCCGCTTAAACCTGGGTATTGATTTCACAAAAGGTACTCGTGTGCAAATTGAAGCGGATCAAATGTTGACGAAAGAAGAAATAGCTAAATACGTAGGTAGTATTGGCTTCCCATCTGAAGATATCGTTTTGACAGGTGAAAAGAGTAACTCCGCAGTTATTCGTTATAAACATGATCTATCGCAAGCGGAAATTTTAAAATTCAAAAAAGAAGCGGGCAAAAAATATGGTCATGAGCCTGGCGTAAGTACAGTATCACCAACTGTTGGTAAAGAGCTTGCGAAAAATGCTATTAAAGCATTGTCACTTGCAGCTATCGGTATCATTATCTATGTAGCGGTTCGTTTTGAGTGGCGCATGGGTGTTGGGGCAGTTGTTTCGTTACTACATGACGTATTCTTAATTGTTGCGGTATTTAGTTTTATGCGCTTAGAGGTCGATATCACATTTATAGCGGCGGTATTGACGATAGTTGGTTACTCCATTAATGACACGATTGTTACGTTTGACCGAATGCGTGAAAACCTGGATCGATACGATACGATTAAAGACCGTGAAGTGTTAGCGGATATCGTTAACAAATCACTTCGTCAAACAATGGGTCGATCTGTTAACACAGTGTTAACGGTTATTATCGTGACAGTGGCACTTCTTATTTTAGGTGCACCGTCGATTCAAAACTTCTCAATTGCGTTATTAATCGGTTTAATCACAGGTATGTATTCTTCAATTTGTATTGCTGCACAAATCTGGTATTCATTAAAAATTCGTGAAATGAAAAAATCAGATGGTCAAATACACAAAAAAGAGAAAAAACAATGGGGTACTGACGAGCCTACTGTTTAATATATGTCTTTAAATTAGGAGCAGGGAAGGAAATTTTCTTTCTCTGTTTATGATAAAAAAGAATCTGCAATGCTTTCATTTGAAAGTTGCAGATTCTTTTTGTTTTGTCCATTAAAGTCTAAATTGATGTAGTAAAGCCTGTAGCTGCTGGGCGTTATCACTTAGCTCCTCAGCTACTGCATTGACCTGCTGCATTGTGGCTACTTGCTCATCAACTGCATGGGCTATAATTTGGGCGTTATTAGCTGAGATATCTGCACCAGAGGCGATTTCCGTTATAGAGGCCGCTACTTCTTGAGCGCCAGCTGAAATTTGTTCCGACGTGGCTGAAATATCTTCAATCTGGTCTGTGAAGTCTTGAACAGATGATGAAATGGCTTCAAAGGCATCACCTGCCTCGTAAATTTTAGCTACACCGTCTTGAACAGATGCCAAGCCTTCCATGATAGCATCCTCGACATTTCTTGTATCCATTTGAATCTCATTGGTAATAGCCACAATTTGACTCGCAGATTGTTTCGATTCCTCTGCAAGCTTTCGCACTTCATCTGCGACGACTGCAAAGCCTTTGCCATGTTCACCAGCTCTTGCTGCTTCGATAGCAGCATTCAATGCTAATAAATTGGTTTGCTCTGTAATGGCTGTAATTACTGTTGTAATTTGTCCAATAGCTTCAGATTGTTTACTAAGTTTTTTTGTTAGATCAGCAATACGTGTCGTAGTTCCAGATATTGTATCCATCTGCTCTTTGGCAGTTAAAATGGTTGTACCTCCTGTATGGGCAAGCTGTGTCATATTGAATGCGTTGTGATGTAAATATTGTGTAGACTCAGCGATGCGTTGTACACCAGTAGCGGTTTCATCCATAGCGATTGTATTTTGCTGGGCTGCACTAGCCGAAGAAGTTAAGTGACTCGTTGTTTCTTTTACACGATGTGCAATCTCGCTTGAAGTCGCTGTCACTTCCTCAGTGCTTGCAGAAAGCTCTTCAGAAGCAGCAGATAAATGCATAGAGCTGTCTTGCACACTTCCTATTAACTTAGATAAATTTTGTTTTAATGTATTAACTGCTGCAGCAAGAATACCAATTTCATCTTTTGAGCGATAGTCAAGTTGGGCAATTGTTAAATCACCTTGTGCTAATGCATCAGCTGCCTCAATCACCTGTCGTAGTGGTTGAACGATAGCGTTTTTCACAAAATTCATAAAGTATAATCCTACAATAACACTGATAATAAGCAATGTAATGGAGATGATGATAGCTCTTGATACAGTTAGATTAACATTTTGCTCAACTTTTTGAAGTTGTTCCTCATGGTATTCTAATAGCTCTTTTGTCAAAGCATAGATTTCCTTATTATATTTTGTCACATCATTATTTATGTAGGATAATGCTAAATCAGTATTACCATTAGTAAATGCTTGTATCGCCTTTTCGGAACTAGCCAGTAAATCGTTTTGTAATGCAGATATTTTCTCCATAATATCTTTTGTATAATCTGAACGTACGATACTAGTCAATTCTTTAGTCGTCTGAGGCAATAACTTTTCATACCTTTCTAAATTAGCTTTCGCCGTCTCATCTTTACCATTTAAAATATAGGAACGTAAAAATAGACCTTGAGAGGCAATTTGCTGCTGTATTTTTTCTGTTAATTGCATTTGGACAATTCGGTGATTTAATGCCTCTTCTATATCTTTTTTAGCCATTTTAAATTGAAGAAATGAGAGAATACTTAAGATTAGTAGTAAACAAATTAATGCTATAAATCCTATATTTAGTTTTTTGCGAACGGACATCTACGTTCCTTCTTTCCTTCGTATATTAGAGAATCAATGTTCTAAAATTACTATAACTTGATATTTTTGCAAGGTCAATACTTGGCAAAAGCTTTAAATTAGGTAGTTTTACTTCTTTTTTGTTGGATAGATGAAAGAGATTTTTACTAATAAAGTTTTTCATCATTCCATACATATTTTTTCTTTTTCTCAGAATTCATTGACAATTTCAGTAGTTTGACATAGAATAAGGCTAACTTTTTGTTCGGTAATGGTAGAAGGTCTCGGGAGCGAGGCTAGCCATAGAACAGATGAGCTGAGTTTAGATAAGAATAGCTGAGAAATTGTTGAATAAGAATAGTAGCATAAGCGTGCAATTTAGAGAGTCAGTGGATGGTGTGAACTGATTTGTAGCTTATGTGAATGGACTTATGAGAGTCGCTTTTATAAGAAAAGCGAACGGCTTCCCCACGTTATAGGGGGTGCTTTAACTACTTTATTGACCATGTAAAGGTTAAAAAGTTAGACGTCTTCGGACTATCTTTGCGTAATGGATTTGTCATGCGTAGACAGAGCACATAAGGGAGAGCAATATGCTCTAATAAGAGGTGGCAACGCGGTCTTGATCGTCCTCTGCAATTAGGAAATTCCTTTTTGCAGAGGGCTTTTTTTATTTTTCTGCAATTTTTACATTCATATGGAATTTTAGAAAGGAGCTTGGTACTTATGCTATCTACGAGTTCAAGAACAAAGATGAAAACGATTAATGGTGATTCTTTAACACCAATTTTAATTTTTAGACGCTTACAAGGTAATCATAAATTTTTGCTAGAGAGTTCAGCCCAGCATGAGGGAGCAGGACGTTTTTCTTTTATTGGTGCTAACCCTAGAAAAACATACAAAGGCCAAGGAGATGAAATTCAAGAGTACTCCTATAAAACAGGAAAAACATATACACATCAAGGTGATTTATTTGTTTTATTGAAAAGATTAATGCCGCGGATTTCCAATACTACACTGTTCCCGTTTTCAGGAGGTGCTGTTGGTTATGTAGGTCATGAGGCAACGTCAATTCACTCTGAACAGGTTAATGTGGAGCTACCCACTGTACATTTTCATGTTTATGAGACAGTTATTGTTTTTGACCATGTAACAGACGAGGTTACACTGATTCATACAAATATAGATGCAGAAAAAAAGGAACCCAATTTAGAAGAGCTAGCACAACAGCTGATAAATGCTAGAGAGGCTGAGGATTCAGATTGTCATTATGCTCCAAAGCAATCAGCAGCAAATGAACATTTTGAGAGCTCTCTTACTGCTATTAAAGATATTTTGGATGAAGAGACGACAAGGATTGTGCTATCGAAGCGCCTAATAGCTGATTTTAAAGGAGATGCTTTCGCTCTATATCGTCAGCTAAGAAAGAAAAATCCTGCAGCCTATATGTATTATATAGAATTTGAGGATCATGTTGTTTTAGGTACCTCTCCTGAAAGTCTTATTCGAGTTAAGAGTGAGCGGGTTATTGCATCGCCAACTGAAGGAACGCTTCCTAGAGGTAAAACGAAAGGTGAAGACTTGGAACAAGAACGAAAGCTAGTGGAAAACACAGAAATGAGAAAATCTCATGAGGTACTTGTTTCCGCTATTCAGCAAGAGCTGCAGTCAGTTTGCTTCCGAGATTCGATTCAGGTGATTGAAGCGATGAAAATGGAGCGTTCAAAGCAAGCTTTACACATGACATCTAGAGTAGAAGGTCAAATTTTACCGATGCTTCATGCACTTGATGTCTTAGCCGCGACATTACCACCCTTTGCACCAACCGAAATTCAAAGTCAGGCTGCTGGTATTTTTGGGGGTGCCCTTGGATTTATTGGCTTCAATGGTCATCTTGATTTTGCCTTAACAGGAAAATCAATGGTGATAGCCAATGAATCGATGCATGTGCAAACAACAATAACGGTCACGAAATATACAAATACCTATGAAATTACGCAACAGGTAGAAGAGGAAGAACGGGGTTTTTTACAGCTAGTTGAAAAAGAAGGAGGTCAACATTAATGGAAGCTATTCAGCGAAAGGTTCAGCTGCGAGAGCATCTCATTTATGAAGAAATGCTGAAGGCAGCAAATTGGATGTTCCAGGATGATACACCGAAGGAGGAAATAGCTAGCTTTCTAACAGCATTATCGACGAAGGGTGAAACAGCGCATGAAGTAGCAGCATTGGCAACTGTTATGCGTTCATTTGCCCTTAATGTACCTACAAAAGCAAGTGTATATATGGATAATTGCGGTACAGGTGGTGATGGTTTGAATACCTTTAATATCAGTACTGCCTCTGCTTTCGTTTTAGCTGGAGCAGGTGTGCAAATGGCTAAGCATGGTAATCGCAAAATTTCCTCAGCATCTGGAAGTGCGGATGTTTTAGAGGCACTCGGTATCCATACCAACATTACTATTGAGCAAACTGTTGAATTGTTGGAGACAGAGGGAATTGCATTTCTATATGCCCCAAATGTGCATCCGAAATTAAAGCGTATTGGTGAGGTGCGTCGAACTCTAGGTAAGCCAACAATTTTTAATCTTGTGGGCCCCCTTACGAACCCAGTTTCATTATCAACGCAATTTACGGGTATAAATCGACCTAATTTTGTCATGGAGTACGCTTCGGTTTTACAAATGCTTGGACGTGAGCGGGCGATAGTTGTTTCTGGACCTCAGGGGTTAGACGAGGCGTCATTAGCTGGGCAAAATACCTTTGTCTTGGTGGATAAGGGAGACCTAATTCCTTTTTCATTAACTGCAGAGGATGCAGGGCTTAGCTATGCGCCACTAGAGTCAATCCGAGGGGGAAATGCAGCTGAAAATGCTGTTATTATGCGAAAATTATTAGCTGGTGAACAAAGTGCTTACTTTGACACAGTATTATTAAACGCTGGTATTGGGCTTTTTAGTGACGGTAAAGCTGAAACGGTTAAAGAGGGCGTAGACATGGCGAGAGATAGCATTTTTAGTGGGCGTGCATTACAGAAATTAGAAGCAGTCGTTGCTTTCAGCGAGAAAATTAAAGAAGTGGGGGTTGGACAATGAATATATTAAATAAAATTATTGAACAGAAAAAAATAGAGGTTTGTGCTTTACTTGAACAGCCTGACCCACTTGCGTATTTTACAGAAAAGCCACGCCCATCATTATTTGAGCAATTACGAACATCGGACACATTACAGGTGATTTCTGAGATGAAGCGTGCATCGCCTTCTAAAGGGCTTATCGCAGAAGGAGCAGATCCAGTTGCTCAAGCAAAAATATATGAACAAGCAGGAGCAGTGGCTATTTCTGTACTAACAGATAAGGAATTTTTTAAAGGGTCCTTTAAGGATTTAGCCGCTGTAGCCGATGTTGTTCAAATCCCTCTTCTTTGTAAGGATTTTATGATTGACCGTGTACAAATTCGATTTGCCAAAGCATCAGGTGCATCCATTATTTTATTAATTGCCGCTGCATTAACAGATGAGATACTGCGAGATTTATATAGCTATGCAACAAGTTTAAATTTAGAGGTATTGGTTGAAGTACATGATCTTCAGGAGCTTGAACGAGCTTTGGCAGTAGGGGCTCAACTGATTGGCGTTAATAACCGTGATTTACGTTCCTTTGAGGTGAGCTTAGAACGAACACGTGAAATTGCACAAGCTTTCCCGTTCGAAGAGGAGTGTGTGTTAATTAGTGAAAGTGGCATTTGGAACCAGGAAGATGCTAAAACGGTGGCAGCAATGGGAGCCAGTGGTGTTCTTGTTGGCGAGTCCTTGATGCGTAGCGGTGATGCAGGAGCTGCACTAAAAAGTTTACAGGTAAGTAAAATGGAGGCATCTGTATGACAAAGGTTAAAATTTGTGGACTGAAGGAACAGCAGCATGTCCGAGCGGCGGTAGAGGCAGGGGCAGATGCCATTGGTTTTGTCTTTGCCCCAAGCAAGCGCCAAATTTCTATTGAACAGGCACATCAATTAGCAAAAAATGTACCAGGAGAAGTTTTGAAAATAGGAGTCTTTGTTAATCCAAGTGTGGAGGAACTACGAGCCGCTGTAGAAGGTGTGCCACTAGATTATGTGCAGTTCCATGGTGAAGAGACACCTGAATTTATCCGTCAGCAAGGTTATCCAGCAATTAAGGCGCTATCAGTCCGTGATAAAGAAGATGTTCGTGCGGCTGCTAATTATAATGTTGATTATTATTTATTCGATGCACCAGGCACTGATTTTAAAGGCGGAAGCGGCCATACATTTGATTGGACACTTCTAGAGATGGCAGGGATTCCGCGAGATAAATTAATATTAGCGGGTGGTTTGAAAGCTGAAAATATTGCGGAGGCTGTATCGCTAGTATCGCCCTATATGGTAGATGTATCGAGCGGTGTGGAGACAGATGGCATAAAGGACGAAGCAAAAATAAATGCATTTATCCAGGCTGTAAAGAAAGGAAGAGCATAATGGTAAATTCAATTGCAAATAGCGTACCGACAAAGGAAGGACGTTACGGAAAATTTGGAGGACAATTTGTTCCAGAAACATTAATGACAGCCTTGCAGGAATTAGAGTTAGCTTATGATGAGGCAATGAGCGATCAGAAATTTACGGATGAGCTAGCCTATTATTTACAACAATATGTTGGGCGTGAGACACCGTTGTACTACGCAGAAAACTTAACACAGGTGCTGGGTGGTGCGAAAATTTACTTAAAGCGAGAAGATTTAAATCATACTGGTGCCCATAAAATCAATAATGCCATAGGTCAGGCACTACTGGCTAAACGAATGGGTAAAAAGAAAATTGTAGCGGAAACAGGAGCAGGGCAGCATGGGGTAGCAACGGCAACAGCATGTGCACTATTAAACCTTGAGTGTGTTGTCTTTATGGGTGCTGAGGATATCAAACGTCAACAGCTAAATGTATTTCGCATGGAGCTACTTGGTACAAAAGTGGAGTCTGTCGAAACCGGGTCTAAAACATTGAAAGATGCTGTAAATGCTGCACTTCGCTATTGGGTGACAAATGTTGAGGACACGCATTATATTTTAGGCTCAGCTTTAGGGCCACATCCATTCCCAAAAATCGTCAGAGACTTCCAGCGTGTTATTGGTGTTGAAACGAGACAGCAAATGTTAGAGAAGGAAGGTCGATTACCAGATGCAGTTGTTGCCTGTATCGGGGGTGGTAGTAATGCAATTGGTATGTTTCATCCCTTTGTCGATGACGAAGCTGTAGCGTTATATGGTGTGGAGGCTGCTGGAAGTGGTATTGAAACAGGAAAACATGCAGCGGCTATTGCCGGTGGTCAGCTAGGTGTTTTACATGGAGCATATATGTATTTATTACAGGATGATAATGGCTTTGTACAGGAGGCGCACTCTATATCTGCTGGGCTAGATTATCCAGGAAAGGGCCCAGAACATTGCTATTTACATGATATTGGCCGTGCTCATTTTGAGGCAATTACAGATAGTGAAGCACTTGAAGGTCTACAGTTACTAAGTCGTACAGAAGGCATACTTCCTGCATTAGAGAGCTCTCATGCTATTGCCTATACAGCAAAGCTGGCGAAAACAATGTCAACAGATGACATCATTGTTATATGCTTATCAGGTCGAGGAGATAAAGATGTTCATACAGTCCGTAAAGCATTAGGAGGGGATGTATCATGACAACATTACAGCAGGCAATTGAACAAACAAAGATTGCTGGTCATAAAGCATTTGTGCCATATATTATGGCAGGAGATGGTGGGCTAGAAACGTTAAGACCTACGATTCTAAAGCTTCAGCAATTGGAAGTGACGGCTATTGAGGTCGGTATCCCATTTACAGACCCTGTTGCCGATGGCCCAACAATAGAACGAGCAGGTGAACGAGCATTAGCGGCAGGTGTGACATTACGGAAGGTGCTAGAAGAACTGGCCTCCTTTAGAGCAGAGATTCATGTACCATTAGTGGTTATGACTTATTTTAATCCTATTTTAGCTTATGGCTTAGAGGAATTTGCGAAAGCATGTGTGGCAGGGGGGATAAAGGGGTTAATCGTTCCTGATGTTCCATTAGAGGAAAGTGCTATATTACAGAAGGCATTAAATCCCCATAATATTGACATCATTCAGCTAGTATCGTTAACAAGTCCACCTGAACGAATCGCACGTATCGCGGCTGCTAGTCAGGGTTTTATCTACGCTGTTACAGTCAATGGCATTACTGGGGCTCGCTCAAGCTTTGCAGATGATTTAGATGGTCATTTTGCTCGCTTATGTGAAGTAAGTGAAATTCCGGTTATGGCGGGGTTTTGTNNGGATTTGGTATTTCAACACCTGAGCAGGTAATTAGTATGGGTGCGCTTAGTGATGGTGTTATTGTTGGTAGTGCGATTGTGACGGCACTACACGAAAAAAATTGGCATAAGATTGAATCATTAGTGCTCGCTTCTAAAGGTGTGCTAGAGAAGTCTACTCTTTAATGAGTAGGCTTTTTTTATGAAGGGGGACAGAAACAAGAATTTAGCAGTTAAAACTAACAATCTAACTGATAGTGTCAATCAGATAGATTTTCGGTATAATAGCCTTCGTAAGGAAGTGAAAAGATGATTCTATCAAAAAAAAGATGGCGGGTGGAGCGACCAGATGCCAAACTCGTACAAACATTACAAAATGACCTACAGCTATCTGCAATTGCGGCAAAGATTTTAGCGGCACGAGGCTGCACAACAACCACTGATGCAGAGAGTTTATTAAATATGACAGAAGCAAATATTCATGACCCATTTTTAATGCATAACATGGCAGAAGCTGTGGCACGTATTGAGCGAGCACTTGAAAATGGAGAAAAAATATTAGTTTATGGCGATTATGATTGCGGTGCGACACGTTTCTAAGTGAAAAGCTTAGACACTAGGGAGTCGCTTAATTTCCCTAGGAGAACTGATTTCTTGATAGGTGGAATGATAGGGTAACGCCTTGAAACGCCTACTCTGATACTCCGACATGCTTTAGCTAAGGTTAACTAGTGAAGTATGAAGCTCGGTGAAGTCGGCAGAGAGATACCGTAAGTAAGTTGGATTTGTAACTTACACGAAAGCTGTCCAGCGGTGGATGGTGTATCCTATATGCCGGGAGTCCATAAAGTATCTATGGTTAGAATGTGCTGCACAAGCACTGACGAATCTCTGAATGTACAGGTCTAGACGTAGATATTATAGAAATGTAATAGGTGGCAGTGCCATCGTATGTGTGGGTTAGTAAAAATCTGCAGTTATGAAACCCCATAATTCGTTACAGGCGAATTTCAAGCATACAGGACTATAGGAGAAACCTAAGGATATATGCAAGGATAGAGGAATCGGAACGTGGAAAGCGAAGGATGTGGAGGTATTAACCGACCTATGAAGCAGTTCAGTAAATAAAGGGCATTGACCTACTAAAACTGATTTATCTTCGTGAGAGTGGAGTCATAGTACCTTTGAAACCATGATAATAAATGGTGGAGGGATAGGCTCTAGTCGGAAGTTTCAAAGACTTATAAATGCATAACAGACACAGATTCGAGTATGACTAATAGAATCACCACTTGAGAAAGGGGCTGATGTCTGTGGCAAATTCACGAATCGCACAACATGTTAAAAAGTCCAAGTTAAGAAATGCTGAATATTATAGTATGCAATCAACATTTGACATGCTATATGACCAGAGTAAAAACAATAGTAACTTCAAAAACTTAATGGGGATTATCAGTTCGTCTGAAAACATTAAGTTAGCGTATCGTAATATTAAGAAAAATACTGGCAGTAAAACAGCAGGGGTAGATGGTCGAACAATCGAACATATATCGAAGCTTACGGAGGAACAATTCATCCTCTATGTCAGAAACAAATTAAGAGATTACAAACCGAAAGCAGTAAGACGAGTTGAAATACCCAAGCCTAATGGTAAAACAAGACCACTAGGAATTCCTGCAATTTGGGATAGAATAGCCCAACAATGTATTTTACAAGTTCTTGAACCTATAGCAGAGGCAAAATTTTCAGGTAGAAGTCATGGATTTAGACCAAACCGTTCAGTAGAAAATGCAATTGCACAAAGTTATCGGTTAATGCAAAATTCTAAAATGTCTTACGTAGTTGACATAGATATTAAAGGATTCTTTGATAACGTATCACATGCAAAATTATTAAAACAAATGTGGATATTAGGTATACAAGATAAAAACTTACTCACGATTATTTCTAAAATGCTTAAAGCCAAAATCAAAATGCCAGATGGAAAAATTATTGAGAATGAGAAAGGTACACCACAAGGAGGAATTCTCTCTCCTTTACTATCTAATATTGTCCTCAATGAATTGGATAGATGGATTGAAAGCCAGTGGGAAAACACTCCGATTTGTAAGGATAAAAAAATTATTCGAAAAGATAGAGGGAATTCAACAGATAAAGGAAATCAATATTACCATCTAAAGAAAACCCGATTAAAGGAATGTTACATTGTTCGATATGCAGATGATTTTAAAATATTCTGTAGTAATCCTAATCATGCGAAGAAGTTATTTATCGCAGTCCAAAAATGGCTAAAAGATAGACTTGGCTTAGAAATTAGCGAAGAAAAATCAAAAATCGTGAATCTTAAAAAGGACTATTCTGAATTTCTAGGAATCAAAATGAAGTTAATTCCAAAAGGTCACAAATGGGTAGTTAAAAGTCATATGTGTGATAAAGCAGTACAGCGCACTAAGAATAACCTTAAAGAAATTATTAATGGTATTCGATATGATAGTGGCTCAAATGACCAAGCAAGAAAAATAGCACTATATAACTCAACTGTAATAGGACTTCATCAATATTTCCGTATAGCAACAATGATAGCCGAGGATATGGGAAACATCGCATATGAAGTAAATGCGTGTTTGAAAGACCATCGAATGAAACGGCGAATCAAGAAAACGGGTGTTATCACTTCTGATTTCATCAAGAAAGAATACGGAAAAAGCAAGCAACTTAGATTTATATCACGAGAAACGTTTCTACCTATTGGCTACATTAAACACAAAAGTCCAATGATGAAACGAAATGTAGTAAATGCATATACAAAAGAAGGTAGAGAAGAAATTCATAAAAGCCTCTCTACTATCGATGTTGGTGTACTTCGTTTCTTAATGGAACATCCGATTTCACAACGAAGTGTCGAATACAACGACAATCGAATTGCATTATACTGTGCACAAAGAGGTAAATGCCATGTAACAGGGCAAGAACTAAACCCGATGACGCTTCACTGTCATCACAAAGTACCACGATTGCAAGGTGGTACTGACGAATACAAAAACCTCTGCCTCGTTGATAAAGATATTCATATCTTAATACATGCTAAAGATGAAGAAACAATCTCAAAGTATAAACATCTAATTACGAACATGAAAAGTTTAAACAAGTTAAATACGCTAAGAGAGAAATTAGAAGTAGAACAATTAACAATCTAATTTGGACGATTAGACATATAAGAAAAGTGAATTCTGTTAAGTTATGTAGATTACCAAAGTTTTGAATCTATTCGATGGAACGCCGTGTGAGGTGAAAGTCTCACGCACGGTGTGAAGTGGGGGAAAAGCTAGAGATAACTTCAAAGGCTTACCTATCACTATATGGTGTAACAAGTACAACTGTCATGCTTAATGTGCTACTTGATCTTGGAGCGGATGTATCGTTTAAAATTCCGAATCGTTTTATTCATGGCTATGGACCTCATGGAGATTTATTTCGTGAAGCATGTGACGAGGGTGTCCAGCTAATTATTACAGTAGATAATGGAATTTCGGGCATTGAACCGATTCGTATTGCAAAGGAACTTGGAATGGATGTTATTGTCACAGACCATCATGAACCAGGCGATGAATTACCGCCAGCGGATATTATTTTACATCCTCGTATACCAGAAGGGCATTATCCATTTGGTGAGCTTGCAGGTGTAGGTGTCGCTTTTAAGTTAGCGCATGCCCTATATGGGGAGTTACCTACACATTTAATAGAATTGGTAGCTGTCGGAACTATTGCGGATTTAGTACCATTAGTGGATGAAAATCGCTATCTTGTTAAACGTGGAATTGAAGAAATGCGCCGTTCTCTTAGTCCTTGGGTATTGGCAATGTGTGAAGTAGCAAGTGCCGAGCAAGCTAAAATCAACGAAGAAACAATCGGCTTTTATTTTGGTCCTCGCTTAAATGCAGTTGGTCGCCTTGGCGAAGCAGCACCAGGTGTAGAGCTATTAATGGCCGAGGATCATGCAAAGGCAACAGCATTGGCAAAACAGCTCAATGCATGTAATAGTGAACGCAAAGATATTGTGAAAAGCATAACAGATCAGGCAGTTGCTCTTATTGAATCGGATGAAAAAATTCGCAATTCACTTGTTATAGTTGTAGCAGGAGAGGGCTGGAATGCAGGTGTCGTGGGAATAGTTGCATCTCGACTTGTTGAACTTTATTACCGTCCAACAATTGTACTTTCATTAGACAATGAAAAAGGGACAGCAAAAGGCTCTGCCCGTAGTATTGAAGGTTTCCATTTGTACAATGAACTAGCCAAAAATAGAGATATACTGCCCCATTTTGGTGGACATCCAATGGCAGCCGGCATGACATTAGCGATCGAGCATGTTGACGAATTACGATTACGCTTAGATGCTCAAGCAAAAGCTTGTTTATCAGAGGAGCAACTGACACCTGTATTGACTATCGACATACCTCTGAAGCTGGATGAAATTTCAGCAGATGCCATTGAAGAAATTTCAACGCTTGGTCCATATGGTACAGATTTTCCAAAGCCTATTTATGTGCTTGAAGATGTAGAGATATCCTCTATGCGGAAAATTGGAGCAGCAGAAAACCATATAAAAATGGAATTGACGGATGGCTATGAAAAATTGGATAGTGTTGGTTTCAATAAAGGACATTTACACGACGAGTTAACCTATGGAATAAAAGTATCATTTACTGGGGATTTACAAATTAACGAATGGCAAGGGCGTAAAAAAGCACAATTTATGATAGAGGATGTTCAAACGACAGAATGGCAATTATTTGATATTCGTGGTATACGTCAAACGGCCCGCTGGTTAAATACCATTCCGAAAGAAGAAGCAACTTTTATTGCCTTCCGTCAAGAGACGGTGACTTACTACCAATCTCTTATTCGTGAGCCTATTTTAGCAGTAGATTCTTCACTTTCAAATGTGGAACAAAGCAATTATATCGTGCTTTTAGATTTACCACACAATGTTCAACTGTTAGAAAATGTCTTGCAAAAAACAGCTCCATCTCGTATTTATGCACATTTCTATATGCCTGATTCGCAATATTTCAATGGATTGCCGACTCGCGAGCAATTTGCTTGGTACTATAAATTTTTGAAAAACCGTCCAGCTTTTCCACTCAATATGCATTTAGCTGATTTAGCAAAGCATACAGGTTGGCCGTTAGATGCATTAAAATTTATGACACAGGTGTTTTTTGAGCTTGGTTTTGTTAAAATGGAGAGTGGACTGACGACTGTCAACGAGAATGCCACAAAACAGGCGCTTACGGAGGCACCGTCTTACAAACAACGTTCAGAACAGATTGAAATGGAGCAAAAGCTGATTTATGCCCCTTATATAGAATTAAAACAATGGTTTGATGAACGATTACATTAATAGACGAAAAAGGTTCGTAGGAGGAGCAATAAAATGGATTTAAAGCAATATGTAACAACGGTTGAGAACTGGCCAAAAGAGGGCATTAGCTTCAAGGATATCACAACAATTATGGATAATGGTCCAGCATACAAATATGCAACAGATCAAATTGTCACGTATGCGAAAGAGTTAGGCGCAGAAATTATAGTGGGTCCAGAGGCTCGTGGTTTTATTATCGGGTGTCCAGTTGCTTATGCCCTCGAAATTGGCTTTGCCCCTGTTCGTAAACCAGGAAAATTACCCCGTGAAGTGGTAAGTGCTGATTATGGTCTTGAATACGGAAAAGATACATTAACTATGCATAAAGATGCCATTAAACCAGGTCAAAAGGTGTTAATTTGTGATGATTTACTTGCAACTGGCGGTACTGTTGAAGCAACAGTTCGTTTAGTGGAACAATTGGGTGGTCAGGTTGTTGGCTGTGCCTTCCTAATCGAATTAACAGAGCTAAACGGCCGTGCAAAACTTGGCGATTTAAATGTGAAAACACTTATTGAATATTAATACAGACAAAGGAAAAGCGCCAAATGATTATGGCGCTTTTTTGTATGGAGTTTTGACCGACTGATAAAAATTGCTCAGATGGGCCAAAAGCTACTCGGTTCGCCAGCTGATTCGCTCAGGTGTGCGTGAAAACTGCTCAGGTCGCCAGGATTTCCGCTCAGGTGTGCGTGAAAACTGCTCAGGGCGGCAGGATTTCCGCTCAGGTGTGCGTGAAAACTGCTCAGGTCGCCAGGATTTCCGCTCAGGTGTGGGTGAAAACCGCTCAGGAAAGCGTGAAAACCGCTCGAGTTGCCAGCATGTCCGCTCAGGTGTGCGTGAAAACTGCTCGGGTCGCCAACATATCCGCTCAGGTGTGCGTGAAAACTGCTCGGGTAGCCAACATATCCGCTCAGGTAAGCGTGAAAACCGCTCGGGTAGCCAACATATCCGCTCAGGTGTGGGTGAAAATCGCTCGAGTTACTAGCAGCTCCGCTCAGGTAAACGTGAAAACCGCTCGGGTCGCCAGGATTTCCGCTCAGGTTAGCGAAAATCCTCTGTTCCCAGCCAATCCCTTAGTTCAGGTCCATCTCATTATTTATAGGGTCAGTCAAGTCCCTAGGCACTCCGTCATAACGTTACAACCCCTCCTAAAAACTATGCTTCATCGTAAGAGCGGATGATTTTTTGGATGGTTCTTAATGTGTCATAGAAATTTGCATATTGATCAATGCCGATATCAGCAATAATTCTTTCTTGAATAGTCTGCCAAATAGGGGTGGCTTCATTTAGTTTTTCCTTTCCCTTAGCTGTTAATGAAATATTTTTTGTACGAGCATCTTGTGGATTTCTTGTTAATTCCACATAGCCACTTTGCTTTAATATATTTATATTCCGTGTTACGGTGGTTTGGTCAAGTTGCAGAATTTCACCTAATCGACTTATTGAAACGGTTTGTTGATGAGCGATATTGGCAAGCATTGAATATTGTGTGACCTTTAGACCTGTTGGCTGTAGCAACCTGTCATATAATTGTGTCACTACTCTTGTTTTTTTTCTAAGGTTTGCGCAAACACATATCTGCGTATAATCTATTGTCTTCAGATTATTCTCCATTGTTCAGTTCCCCTTTATGGATTCAGATAGCTTCAGTATACACCTATTAGATGATAAATACTGCTTGACAGCAAGAATTGCTCTTACTATCATTATATATGTATATACATATAATACAAACAAAAACATGTATATACATGTTTAACTTGAAAATCTTTCAGGAAATGAAGGTGTTAGGATGAAGCGTATTCATTATAGTTGGTTTATTCTTATAATCGCATTTTTCTCAATCATCGTCGCTGGTATTACAATGTCATCATCAGGCGTTTTTATCAATTCATTTGAAAAGGAATTTAATTGGGACAGATCCTTAATTGCACTAGCCTTTGCGGTTAGTTTGTTTTTATATGGGTTTTCTGGACCATTTATGGCAGCATTACTTGAAGTAGCAGGTTTGAAGAAGATGATGCTTGGGGCAATGGCGACCCTTGTAACAGGCTTGATTCTTACACTTTTTATGAGCCAACCATGGCAATTAGTCATTATTTGGGGAGGGATTATTGGCCTAGGAGCAAGTCTCTTTTTAACAGTGTTAAGTCCATATGTCGCCAATCATTGGTTTGTAAAAAGAAGAGGGCTAGCGGTGGGAATTTTAACGTCAAGTACAGCAACCGGGCAATTAATTTTACTGCCTGTCCTGGCTATTATCATTGAGCAATTTTCTTGGAGACATGCGATTGGCTTAATTCTTCTACTTAGTACGCTCATGTTTATCATCATTTTGCTATTTATAAAAAACAAACCACAAGATATTGGGATGTTACCTTATGGAC
The DNA here is from genome assembly GCF_002455205.1 of Lysinibacillus sp. UBA6686. NCBI lineage: Bacteria > Bacillati > Bacillota > Bacilli > Caryophanales > Bacillaceae > Lysinibacillus > Lysinibacillus sp. UBA6686. Next base: position 22,090 of record NZ_DKJS01000031.1, read on the forward strand.
AGGAAGAAGAGTTAGAAATATCTCAAGAGCCTCATAAAAAAAATCCAATTACTATAGCTTTTAGTGGACTATTTGAGGCCATAAAGGTTAAAGAATTTTGGCTATTAGCGGGAAGTTTTTTTATTTGCGGGCTTTCAACAAGTGGATTAGTCGGCACTCATTTTGTATCCTATTGTATTAGCTTTGGTGTACCATTAGTTACTGCTGCATCGCTTCTTTCCTTTATGGGCATATTTAATCTCGTTGGTACTACTTTGTCAGGATGGCTATCGGATCGTTTTGATAATCGATGGTTATTGTTTTGGTACTATCTTTTAAGAGGGATGTCCTTGCTATTGCTTCCTTACGCATTATCTCAAGGTTCACTTCCCTTACTAGCGATCTTTTCAATTTTTTACGGATTAGATTGGATTGCCACTGTACCTCCAACCATTAGTATTGCTAGACAAACTTTTGGGACGAATAAAAGTGGTGTTATTTATGGATGGATTTTTGCATCACACCAGGCAGGTGCTGCTCTAGCTGCTTATGGTGGAGGGCTTATTTATAAGTTTTTCAATTCATATACATGGGCTTTTTTCCTGGCAGGTGTTTTCTGTGCTTTAGCAAGCTTATTTGTTATTATGGTAAAAAAACAGCCACAAAGACAAGCTCATCCTGAATAATATTGAAAAATGAACTCAATAATCTTATTGATCAATGAAATCAAGGTGACAAATTAAAAAGTATGCCCTTTTTCAAAACGAGGGGTTGATCTCCGTTCCGACTGAGTGCTTT
>NZ_DKJS01000057.1:0-20418 GCF_002455205.1 Lysinibacillus sp. UBA6686
TCGCACTATCTTGATACTCATCAACATGAATATATTGGAATTTATTCTGATAGTATTCAAGCACCTCTGGGACTCTCTTGAATAATGTAATAGTGGTCATTATTAAGTCATCGAAATCTAGGGATTGGTTGCGGCGTAGTCTTTTTTCATAGCCCTTGTAAACTCGTGCAACCGTTTTTTCGTAGGGATTATGTTCATTGATTTGAGCGACATAATCATCTGCCGCAATACATTCGTTTTTTGCTGCACTAATTGCATTTAAAATAGCGCGAGGTTCAAAGCGCTTCGAATCAATGTTTTCTTCCTTCATCACATTTTTAATGACTGATAGTTGATCTGTGGAATCTAAAATTGAAAAATTACGTGATATTCCAAGCTGATCAATATTACGTCGTAAAATACGTACACACATCGAGTGGAATGTGGATACCCACATACTATCGCCTGTCCCATTACCAAGAATGCCATCAATACGCTCTCGCATTTCTCGTGCCGCTTTATTGGTAAAAGTGATAGCTAAAATTTTTGATGGGTACACTTCTTTTTCAATGATTAAATACGCAATACGATGTGTTAGTACACGCGTTTTCCCCGATCCTGCACCTGCCATAATTAGAAGCGGCCCTTCAGTCGTTTTGACCGCATTCTCCTGTTCAGGATTCATACCTGCTAATAAGTTTTTTGTTAACTGCTCCATTTCGCACCACCTTACAAACGTTTGTTCTTAAATTATATCGTATTTTTAACAGCCTTAACAGTTGCAAGTGCAGCTTTTAAATCATCATAAATAATATTACCAACTACAACTGTATCCGCATATTTTGCCATTTCGGCTGCTTGCTTTGCGGAAGTAACACCACCACCATAAAACAATCGTGTATTTTTAAGCTCCTGCTTTACAGCACTAACAACACTAATATCACCATATGTTCCGCTATACTCTATATAAAATACTGGTAGCTTAAAAAAGTTTTCAGCCAGACGTGCATAAGCAACTATGTCATCTAACGATAAATCCGTTTTCGCATTTGTCACTTCTGCAGCCTTACAGTGTGGATTTAATATACAATAGCCCTCAGCAACTAGCTCGTCCCACACCATGATATCCCCATATTCCTTTATAGCTTCGTGGTGTAAGTTTTTAATCCATTTAGGATCATCACTATTTAACACTGTCGGAATAAAGTAATAGTCATAGCCTGGTGTTACCGAATCAATTGTAGAAATTTCAAGCGCTATCGGTACTTCAAAGCGTCTTACACGGACCAGTAAATCTAAAACGCCATCCAATGTTATATCATCTGTACCGCCAACTAAAATGACATCTGTTCCTGATTCGCAAATTTTTTCTAATGCTTCATCTGAAATTTCCTTAGCTGGATCGAGCTTAAACACATGTCTCCATTCTAAATATTCCATTTATTTTACCACCTATCATTTTCTATCTATTCGTTAACAAGTATAGCTTATGACTGACGACAAAAAAATGAAAAAGACTGGGCAGAAACTCTACCCAGCCTCTTTACCTACTATTCTTTTGGTGCTTGAAATGGTTTTTCATCAGGATACAAACGACCTAGCATTTCATCATATGTATCGTTTCCATAATCAAAGCAACGTCGCACTCGAGAAATTGTTGCTGTACTAGCACCTGTTTCCTTTTTGATGGATTCGTAGGTTTTCTTTAAACGTAATAAATGCGCAACTTCAAAGCGTTGTGCTAGTGATTGAATTTCACTAATCGTACATAAATCATCAAAAAACTTATAGCATTCTTCAATGTCTTTCAGCTCTAACACTGCTTTAAATAATTGATCTGTTTGATGCCCTCGAATTTTTTCGATTTGCATGCAATTTTCCTCCCTTTAAGGCTGCGTTTTCACCATTGTCTGTAACCCTGGTGAAGCTGGTACGAAATGAACCCATGACTTTCCTGGTACTAATTTAACAAGCTCCCCAGATTCTTCAACAGCCATCGGTAATCCATCAATATTAGCCCATTTAACTTCTCTCATATAGCCGTTTTGGAATACGTAAGCATTTCCACCAGAAGTTAAATCAATTTCTTGGCGTCCAACATTATCAATAGTTCGATGATTCATTTCAAAAAATAAAACATTTGCCAATGATAATGCCTCGCCCGTTAACATATCCTTTGTGTCAACGCCAGCCGATTGTCGTCCATAATGATTATTTTGATGATCATACACATACGAATTATGGAAATACTCACTATTTCCGTAGTAAATGTCAACTTTACTTGTTTCAATGCCTATTTTACCACGTTCATCGGGTTCATAAAAAGCCTGACGCACTTTTTCACTGTAAATCATTGAAGCGCCTATCTTTTCAGCACCTTTTAATAAATTCTCTGATGTTATATAAGAATTATGTGGTGCAACACGATCTTTTGAACGTTTAAAAAGAGTACCATCATAATTCATGCCATTTATATTATCGATTACATTATTTTCAAGCATTGATTTAGCTTCCGGGCTATAACCATGAGCTACATAAAATGCGTCAAAGCCTTTAGCAATATCGACAAAATAGGATCTGGCACTACGAACAGGTCCAAAATTTTCTGGTAACTCACTTTGGTAGACTGCTAAAAAACGAGTAACATCACCCTCTGCCAGCATTTCATAAATAATATCTGCCGCCGCTAATCCGGATTGAGGGCGTGCTGCTGGATGATTATTAATCGTCACGATGATTGGACGTTGTGTAATCTCCTCTTTAACAGCCTCACCTGTTAAAGGAGCAAGAAATGCTTCCTCTTTTACAGGCTCCTCAATAACTGGTTCCTCTTTAGTTTTGTCTGTTTGGTCCTTTACTTCCGAGGAATCCTTTGAACATCCTCCTATTAACAAGGCACTAAATGCCATAGTAATAAATAGTTTTTTTGATTTTAACACATGCATTACTTTCTCTCCTTTAAACAATCACTCAAACTGTAATTGGACTATGGTTACGCTATAATGAAATCAAATCACAACTAGCGCATAACTGCTGGTAATAATAACTTATTCTTCATAACATCAAAAATCCCTTTTGGTGTTATACGGATATAAGGTAAATGTGTAGATTGTAAAAATAACAAAGTATAGATTGCATCACCTAGACGATAACCACGCTCAGCTAATGCTTGTTTTAAAGCTAGTTCTTTATTTGTTAACTCTTCTACATCTCCATCAAAAAGTAGACCACCTATTGTTAAAGGAATAGAAGCAATAACTTCTCCCTTTTCTACAAGGACAATGCCTCCCTGCATCGCCTTCATTTCCTCAAAGGCTTTTATCATATCCTCTTTATTTTTTCCAATAAGTAAAATATCACCTGTATTGGAGTAAGAAGAGGCAAAGCCTTGAACACTAGTCGCAAAGCCTTTGATCATCGTATTTACGTGCCAATTGCCGTCTCTATTAATGAGCATTAAATAACATTCATCATGATCAGCAAGCTGCCCCTCCCTAGTAACTAAGGAATTATATGGTTTTGTAATAACATCGTTCACAAGCTCAATTCCAAATGGCATTGAAAACTGGAAGTCATGGGAATTTAATGAAAATCCTAAATTAAACGCTGGAAGAGCTGAATAATCTATAGCAGTAAGTTTATGCACACGCTGTCCATCACGTTTTAACCAGACACCTTTGGATAATACGCTTTCAGGAACTGGATGCCATTCATCTTGTAATATATTCAAGGAAGCAAATCGTCCTGTCGCGATAAAACCATGTAAGCTAGACATATTGTAATAGCGTGCAACATTATAAGTAGCCATTTGATAGGCATCTATTGGTGAGACACCTGCATCTAAAGCTGCTTGAATACATTTATCCATCACACCATCCTGATGGAAGGAAGGCGTTGAACCGTCTGTTGTCATCATTAAATGATCAAAAATAGGAAGCCCTTTTTCTACAATTCCTTTTAAGAGATGTGGTAAATCTGGGCGAATCGAAGAATGACGTAGTGTCACAGCATATCCCTGCATAATACGTCTTTCCACTTCCTCCACTGTCATTGCCTCATGATCACCATCTGCCCCAAGTAGTTTCATACGGGCTAAAGTTCTTTCTGAAGCTCCTGGAAAATGGCCTTCTATTTTTTTGCCGTAGCCTTTAGCCATTTGCATACGATAAAGCATTTGGTCATCCCCATGCAACAATCTTGGCCAGCCTGTTAACTCTCCTCCAAGTAAAACATCATCCCGCTCTAACCATTCTAAGATTGATGTATTAGAGAAAATTTCTTCCTCCTGCTCCATCTCAGTTTGTGAATCAAAGCGTGTCCACCAGTAAAAAGAAAACGGAAGCTTTTTCAAGTCATTCAATATTGAAAACGCTTTCTTATTTTCTAAAGATAAAACAAAACTTAAATTATCAGAAATAAAAGCTGTTGTGCCTAGCTGTCCACAAAAATCAGCAAAAGATTGTGGATGATAGAGCTGGAATGGATGGACATGAGGTTCAATATAGCCTGGTACAATTGTTTTATTCGTACAATCAACCACCTCTGTCCCCTCTATAAAAGGAGGCATTCTGTCGCCAGCATAGACAATTCGATCTCCTAAAATCCAAATGTTCCCTACTACCCATTGTTTGAGCATACTATGTAAATAACGTGCATTTTTTAACACAATATCCGGTGCCTTTTTACCATCAATTACCGCTAATTGTTGGCGTAATTTTGTAATTTTCCATACTGGATCCATTCTATCCGCTCCTTCCTAAATTACGTAAAATTTCATTGTGTAAATCTAATGTGATATCACATACTACTATTGCATAAGCGCATTTTTTCATTAAAATGCAGCAATTATGCAATCATCTTGTTTCAATCGTAACACAGCACTTTCATAAAGCAAAGTGCACCCCGCTTTATTTTTTCCACAATGACTAAAGGAGGAAATAGTATGATGCAACAAGCTAATTTAAGTGAAAAAAATGCCTTCTGTCGCTTTGCCATGGGTACAAGTATGACGGCATTTGGTATCGCTAGGGCTTCAAGAAATCCTAACTGTACGGGCGGTCGATTAATGATTGCATTAGGTGCTTTAAAAATGGCTGAGGGTATCTTTAAGTATTGCCCGACAAAAGCTTTACTGAGTTCCAATATGCAAAATGCCGTGAATAGCTCTATGCAAAGTATGCTCGGTGGACAAAATTCTATGTCATCTAATCAATCTATGACATCTAATCAATCCATGTCATCTGAGCAAATCGGCAAGCTCATGAAGGATTTCTCCTCTGCCATATCTGGTAATTCGTCAGAATCAAGTGCAACTGCTTCAAAGCAATCTGACGCCAGCACTTCAAATCAAAATTCCTCAGACAGTAAAAATTCTACAACTAAAGCACAAAATCCTTCTTAGTCAAAGGAGCCGTCTCAACTATATGAGACGGCTCTTACCCTTATAAATCATACGTTTAATAATAAGAAGAAGTTTCAAAGCATGATAAATTTTATTTAAATGTTCGCCAACCGATATCTTTACGATAGAAGAAATTATTCCAATTTTCAGTTGCAATACCTGCATATACCTTTTCTTGCGCTTCTTTTAGGGTAGATGCTTTTGCTCCAACTAATAAAACTCGCCCACCGTTACCAACAAATTTATCATCTACAAGCTTTGACCCTGCATGGAATACGGCATGTGAAGCTGATAGATTCTCTAAACTAGGTAATGCATGCCCTTTTTCTACATCCCCTGGATATCCTTCTGCAGCAATTACAACACCGAGCATTGCATCCTCTGACCATTGTAAATCAAAGGGTTTTTCATCCATTAAAGCCATCATAAAATCACCAAAATCAGAAACCATACGTGGTAAAACGACTTGTGTTTCTGGATCTCCAAAGCGTGCATTAAACTCAATCACCTTTGGACCATTTTTTGTTAATATTAACCCTGCATATAAAATTCCAGTAAAAGATACACCGTCCGATTCCATCCCTTGAACAGTGGGCTCAACTATTGTTTTATAAGCTACGTCCACTATCTCTTGTGAAATTTGGGGTACTGGTGAATAAGCACCCATTCCACCTGTATTAGGACCTTTATCGCCATCATATGCTCGCTTATGATCCTGAGCAATAACCATCGGATAAATCTGACCTTTATGGACGAATGACATAAATGAGAATTCTTCACCATCTAAGAATTCCTCAATAACAACTCGAGAGGATGATTCGCCAAAACGTTGATTCCCAATCATATCCTGAACAGCTTCAATGGCTTCCTCCTCTGTCATGGCAACAACCACACCTTTACCAGCGGCTAAGCCATCCGCTTTTATCACAATTGGTGCGCCTTGTTCTTTAATGTATGTGATAGCCTTATTTGCTTCTGTAAATGTTCCGTGAGTCGCTGTTGGGATATTGTATTTATTCATAATATCCTTTGCATATGATTTACTGCTTTCGATTTGTGCTGCTTCTTTTGTTGGACCAAATACACGTAAACCACGAGCAATAAAGAAATCTACAATCCCTTCAGCAAGTGGTTGCTCAGGGCCAACAAAAGTCAAATCTACTGCATTTTCTTTTGCAAATTGTGCCAAGCCTGCAAAATCCATTGTATCAATAGCAACGACCTCTGCATCGCCTCGCATACCATCATTGCCAGGTGCAACAAATACCTTACGCACAGATGGGGAATTACTAAATTGTTTAGCGATAGCATGCTCACGGCCACCGCTTCCGATTACTAATACATTCATCTTGAAAAATCCTCCTATTTGTAAGTAAAACCGAGATGAACCAACATCTCGGTCTTAGAATTAAATATATTTTGATTAATGTTTAAAGTGGCGTACACCAGTAAATACCATTGTAATACCATACTCATTTGCTTTATCAATAGAATCCTGATCTTTAATGGAGCCGCCTGGTTGAATAATTGCCGTAATACCAGCTGCCGCAGCTGCTTCCACTGTATCACTCATTGGGAAGAATGCATCAGATGCTAATGCAGCACCTTTTGCTTTTTCGCCAGCTTGCTCAAAGGCAATTTTAGCTGCACCAACACGATTCATCTGACCTGCACCAACACCAAGCGTCATTTGAGAATCTGTTACGACAATTGCATTTGATTTAACATGTTTGACAACTGACCAGCCTAGCTGTAATGCTTCCCATTCTTGTGCTGTTGGTTCACGATCCGTTACTACTTTGATGTCTGCATTAGCAAAGCCGTAACGATCCGGCTCTTGAACAAGAAGTCCACCTTCTACAGATACTACATTAAAATTATCTTGTTTTACTTGCTCAAAAGGAATTGTTAACAAACGAATATTTTTCTTTTGCGTTAAAATATCAAGGGCTTCTTGAGTAAAGGCTGGTGCAATAATAATTTCTAAGAAAATATGACTCAATTTTTCAGCCGTTGCTGCATCCACTTCCATGTTTAATGCGATAATACCACCAAATATAGATACAGGGTCTGCTTCGTATGCTTTATCAAATGCTTCCTCTAATGTTACACCTGTACCAACACCACAAGGGTTCATATGTTTTACTGCAACTGCGGCAGGCATTTCAAACTCTTTTACAATTTGCAAAGCTGCATTGCCATCTTGAATATTATTGTAAGATAATTCTTTGCCGTGTAATTGAGTTGCATAGGCTAATGAGAAATCAGAGCCAAGACGTTTTTGATAGAATGCTCCTTTTTGATGTGGATTTTCACCATAACGCAAGTTTTGTTTTAATTCATATGTCATTGTTAAACTTTCTGGAAACTCTTCTTCAGTTAAATAGTTTGATATATAGGAATCATAGGCAGCTGTGTGACGAAAAACCTTTGCAGCTAGCTTACGACGTGTTTCAATTGTTGTTGTACCGTCTGCTTTTAGTTCCTTTAATACATTAGCATAGTCATTGCTATCGACAATTACTGTGACATATTGATGGTTTTTTGCTGCAGAACGTAACATTGTTGGACCACCGATATCAATATTCTCGATAGCATCATCCCATGTTACATTAGGCTTTGAAATTGTTTCAACGAACGGGTATAGATTGACACATACAATTTCAATTGGCTCAATTCCATGCTCATTCATTTGTGCTTGATGAGAAGCATCGTCGAACTTTCCTAATAGACCACCGTGAATCATTGGGTTTAATGTTTTTACACGACCATCTAAAATTTCAGGGAATTTAGTTACTTCATCAACTGCCGTTACGGCAACATGATTGTCCTGTAACATTTTTTTTGTACCACCAGTTGATAAAATTTCATAACCTAATGCTACTAGTTCTTTTGCAAATTCTAAAATACCATCTTTATTGGAAACACTGATTAATGCACGTTTTGTCACAACAATATCCTCCTAATTTTTAGGATCATCACCAAAACGTGTGGTTGATTTCCGTTCCGGCTGGGCGCTTTGTAGCTGTCGCTTTGCTTTCGCTACAGATAAAACATTTGCCGCTGACGCTTCGCTTTCGAGCAGAGCTTCCTAGGGACGTCCGATGAGCCGCTTGGGCCAACATGATGTTGGTCACGAAGGCGTTATCACAGGATGTGATGCTCTTAGCCTTCGTTCCCCTATGGGCTCGCTCCAGGGTCTCGGGCCAACACGATGTTGGTCACGAAGGCGTTATCACAGGACGTGATGCTTTTAGCCTTCGTTCCTTTATATCGCTGATCCCCAAAGAGTCGCCCAGCCTCCACTCCAATCAACTTTTTTTACATAGTAAACGTTTTAACAAAAGTCATCCACAACTTTTGGTGATGAACCAATTTTTATCGTGCTTGCTACGAAAATATGTCTTGCTTATTATTGATAGAGTAAAGTTAGGCTGTATTGTTCCAGAAGACCTAACTCCCCACCACTGAATTACTTTAATAATTGCTGTAAAGCTTTCGTATATAGTACATGCTCTTGCTTATGAATAGCCACTTCTGTTGCCTCACGATCACCATCAATAACGGCAACTGCTGCTTGTGCGATAATAGGGCCTGTGTCCATACCTTCGTCTACAAAATGCACAGTTACACCTGTTATCTTGACTCCATGCTCCATCGCTTGCCCAATCGCGTCCTTACCTGGGAAAGCTGGTAATAATGACGGATGGATATTCACGATACGCTGTGGAAATGCTGAAAGTAATACTTCACTAATTAGTCGCATATAACCGGCAAGCACAATCCATTCCACATTACATTCCTGTAAAGCATTGATAATAGCTGTCTCGTAATCTGCTTTTGAAGCAAACTCTTTTGGATTTAAAGCTAGTACTGGAATACTAAAATTCTCGGCACGTGTTACTACAAATGCGCCAGGCTTGTCTGTTACAACAAGCTCAACCTTTGCATGTAGCTCACCACGTTCAATCGCCTCTTGAATGGCCTGAAAATTGCTACCACTGCCTGAGGCAAAAACGGCAATCTTGGTTGGTGCAGTCATTACACTAAACTCCCATCATGTAAGCCATTAAATACAACACCCTCGCCGCTCACAACACGACCGATTTTGTATGCTTTTTCACCATTTGCTTCCACAGTAGCAATTACTTTATCCACTTCATCTGCTGGTACCGCTAGTACAAAGCCAATGCCCATGTTAAAGACATTATATAGATCCTTATCCTCAAGCTGGCCTTTATCTTTCAAAAACTCAAAAATACGTAATACTGGCCATGAACCTAAGTCAATTTCAGTTGCTAATCCCTTTGGCATCATGCGAGGAAGATTTTCATAAAAGCCACCGCCTGTTACATGTGCACAGCCATGAACGTCTGCTGCTTTTAAAGCTGCAAGTACTGGTTTAGCATATAATTTTGTTGGCACTAACAAAGCTTCTCCAATAGGGCCAAGATCCTCGTAGCCTGCCACAATCGCATCTACTGCATAATCATTATCAGCAAAAACAATTTTTCGTACTAATGAATAACCGTTTGAATGCACTCCACTTGAAGCAATACCAACAAGCACATCACCCTCTACGATTTTTTCACCTGTTACGATAGCTGATTTTTCACATGCACCTACTGCAAAACCTGCTAAATCATACTCATCCTCTTCATAAAGACCTGGCATTTCTGCTGTCTCGCCACCGATTAATGCTGCACCAGATTGTACACAGCCATCTGCAACGCCTTTGACAATTTGTTCAATTTTCGCTGGTTCAGCTTTACCAAGGGCAACATAATCTAAAAAATACAATGGTTCAGCACCCTGTGCCACAATATCATTCACACACATAGCCACGCAGTCTACACCAATCGTATCGTGCTTATCCACCATAAAAGCTAGTTTAAGCTTTGTCCCAACACCATCTGTACCTGAAATAAGAACAGGCTCCTTAAGATTTAGTTCTGACAAGTCAAACATACCGCCAAAGCCACCGAACGTTCCCATCACACCTAGACGGTTTGTGCGTTCAACGTGAGACTTCATTCGTTTTACGGCTTCATAGCCTGCTTCAATATTTACACCTGCTTGTTCATATGCTTTTGACACGCAGAGATCCTCCTTATCATCCTTAACGTAATAGTTCTTTTTCATGTGGTAAGATCGTATCTGGGAAAATTTCTGTAGGATATTTGCCTGTAAAGCAAGCAAGGCATAGTCCACGATTTTCGTCTTCATATGGTCGTGCAATCGTTTCAACCATACCCTCAACAGAAAGGAATGTTAGTGTATCTGCTCCGATTGCTTCACGGATTTCATCTACATTATGACTAGATGCAATTAATTCTTCATGTGTCGACGTATCAATGCCATAATAACAAGGATCTGTCATCGGTGGTGAAGAAATCACGACATGTACCTCTGCTGCCCCTGCATCCTTCAACATTTTGACGATACGACGGGAAGTTGTACCTCGTACGATAGAATCATCTACCATCACAACTCGTTTCCCTTTCACAACTTGAACGACTGGAGATAGTTTCATTTTTACTCCGCGCTCACGTAATTCCTGAGTGGGTTGAATAAACGTTCGACCGACATAACGATTTTTAATTAAACCTAACTCATAAGGAATACCACTTTCCTCAGCAAAACCGATTGCTGCAGAGATACTTGAGTCTGGTACACCCGTTACAACATCAGCCTCAATATGTGCACATTCACGAGCAAGCTGTTTCCCCATACGTTTTCGTGCCATATGGACATTAATTCCATCAATGTCTGAGTCAGGACGAGCTAAATAAACATATTCCATTGCACACATGGCACGTTTATCCATCTCTGCAAAACGATCTGACTTTACACCTTCATCGTTGATAATTAATAATTCACCAGGCTCAACAGAACGAACAAATTCTGCGCCGATTAAATCAAATGCACAAGTTTCAGAAGCTACCACCCAGCCATCTCCTAGCTTTCCAAGAGAAAGTGGACGTAAACCATGTGGATCACGTGCAACAAGCATTTCATCCTTTGTCATGATTAAGAAAGAATACGCACCCTTTAATAAAGAGAGGGCATTTTTCACCTTCGCACGAAATGGTGAATGCGAGCTTTTCTTAATAAGATGCGCCAGCACTTCCGTATCAGAGCTAGAATGGAAAATACTCCCCTGTCGCTCTAAATACTGTTTTAAATGTGTCGCATTGACTAAGTTACCGTTATGGGCAATTGAAAGGCTACCAGTTGAGGAGTGGAATAATAATGGCTGTACGTTTTCAATACCGCCACCACCAGCAGTCGTATAACGAACATGCGCAATAGCCGCTTTGCCGTTCACTGCCTTTAATTTATCTTCGTTGAATACATCATTCACTAGTCCTTCGCCTTTCACCGCGCGAAGATGCTGACCGTCTGAAACAACGATTCCAGCACCTTCTTGTCCACGGTGTTGAAGAGCATGAAGCCCGTAATAGCTAAGGTGTGCTGGATTTGGGTTACCCCAAATACCGAACACCCCACATTCTTCGTTTAAGCCTCTGAGTTCAGCAAGCATGGGATTGCTCCTTTCCAATTAGAACGGAATTCCTCCACTGTACCTTCTACAAGCACACCTTTGTCCCCGTTGATTTTAACAAGTGCATCGTTTGTTACGACACCAATTTTCTGTGCGTCTTTGATGATTTCTACAAATGCGGCTGCATTTTCTTCTTTCACTGTGACAACAAAACGAGATTGACTCTCACTGAATAATGCCGTTGTAGCAGAACCCGTCAATGTTACGTCAACACCTAGCCCCTTTGCACCAAATGTTGTTTCAGCTATAGCAACAGCAAGACCACCCTCTGCTACGTCATGAGCAGATTGGACAAGTCCAGTTTTAATAGCCTTCAGTAATGCTTGCTGACGAGCAGCCTCAACCTCTAAATTGATAGCTGGTGCTTTACCTGAGATAACTCCATTGTTTAATAACTTTTGAAGCTCTGATCCACCAAACTCAGTATTTGTCTCACCAATCACAAATACTACATCCCCAGCAGCTTTTACTTCTTGTGTTGTGACATGAGCTAAGTCTTCAATCAATCCAACCATACCGATTGTTGGTGTTGGATAGACTGCTTCACCTGAACGTTCATTATAAAGAGATACGTTACCACCAATTACTGGGGCATTTAATGCCGTACAAGCAGCAGAAATACCATCAGCAGATTTTTCAATTTGCCAAAAGATTTCTGGCTTCTCTGGATTACCAAAGTTTAAGCAGTCAGTAATCGCAAGTGGCGTACCACCAGTTGCAACGATATTACGAGCTGCTTCAGCTACGGCGATAGCACCGCCCACCTCTGGATCTAAGTATATATAGCGAGAGTTACAATCCGTTGTCATCGCTAATCCTTTATTTGTACCACGTACACGAATAACAGCAGCGTCAGAACCTGGTGTTACAACTGTTGATGTACGAACTTGGTAATCGAATTGATCGTAAACCCACTCTTTTGAAGCAATTGTAGGTGCTTGTAAAAGTTTGTTTAAAGTTTCTTTGTAATCTGTTACCGTTGGCTCAGTGTTCTCGATCGCTTGGAATTCGGCATAGTAAGCAGGCTCTGCAGATGGCTTATGATAAACTGGTGCATCTTCTGCAAGTGCATCAGCAGATACTTCAGCTACGACTTCACCGTTGTGTAATAGACGAAGCATTTTATCATCTGTTACTCGACCAATTGCTACAGCATCTAAATCATATTTATCGAAAATCGCTTTAATTTCATCTTCGCGACCTTTTTTCACAACAAGTAGCATACGTTCTTGTGACTCTGATAACATCATTTCATATGCTGTCATACCTGTCTCACGTTGCGGCACTAAGTCTAAGTTCATTTCTACACCAGAACCAGCCTTTGAAGCCATTTCTGCTGAAGAAGATGTAAGACCAGCTGCACCCATATCTTGAATACCAACTAGAGCGTCAGATTTAACAACCTCTAAACATGCTTCAAGTAAAAGCTTCTCCATAAATGGGTCCCCTACTTGTACTGCTGGACGTTGGTTTTCTGATTCCTCAGTTAATTCTTCAGAGGCAAATGTTGCACCATGAATTCCGTCACGACCTGTTTTCGCACCAACGTACATAACTGTATTACCGACACCCGCTGCAATACCACGTTGAATATCCTTATGGTCAATTAAACCGACACACATTGCATTAACCAGTGGATTGCCTTCATAGCAAGGATCAAATTGAATTTCGCCACCTACTGTTGGGATTCCGATACAGTTACCATATCCTGCGATCCCAGCAACTACTTCTTCAAATAGATATTTACCACGTGCTGATTTTAATTCCCCAAAGCGTAATGAGTTTAACATAGCAATAGGACGCGCACCCATTGAGAAAACATCACGAATAATACCACCCACACCCGTTGCAGCTCCTTGATAAGGCTCTATTGCAGATGGATGGTTATGTGACTCCATTTTGAACACTACTGCTTGTTCATCACCAATATCGACAATCCCTGCACCCTCACCTGGTCCCTGTAAAACTTGAGGTCCTTTTGTAGGGAATTTACGTAGGACTGGCTTTGAATTTTTGTAAGAGCAGTGCTCAGACCACATTACTGAGAAAAGACCTGTCTCTGTCCAGTTAGGTAGACGTCCTAAAATACCTTCTACCATTGCAAATTCTTCGTCTGACATCCCCATACCAGCGTATAGCTTTTCATCTTTAATTTGCTGTGCTGTTGGCTCAAACTTAGTTGTTGACATGATTTTCCCTCCACTGCTTCACAATTGATTTAAATACTGCTAGACCGTCTGCTCCGCCCACCAGTGCATCAACAGCACGCTCTGGATGTGGCATCATCCCTAATACATTGCCGCGCTCGTTTATAATCCCTGCGATATCTTCTAAAGAACCGTTTGGATTTTCACCTGAGTAAGTGAACACGATTTGATTGTTATCCTTTAATTTTTGTAAAGTTTCCTCATCACAGTAGTAGTTACCCTCACCATGTGCGATTGGAATATTGATAATTTGACCCGGTTCATATTGATTTGTGAATAATGTATTGTTGTTATTAACCTTAAGCTGTACTGTACGGCCCATAAATTTCAAGTTTTTATTGCGCAGTAAAGCTCCTGGCAATAAACCAGCTTCCGTAAGGATTTGGAAGCCATTACATACACCAAGTACAGGTTTACCAGCATCTGCTGCCTTTTTAACTTCTGTCATAATGTTAGATTGATTAGCCATTGCACCACAGCGAAGATAATCTCCATATGAGAACCCCCCTGGTACTAATACACCATCAAAGCCACTTAGATCTGTTGCTGTATGCCATACATATTCTACTTCTTCACCTAGCTCATCTTTAATCGCATGATACATATCGATATCACAGTTGGACCCAGGGAATACGAGTACTGCGAATTTCATGATTAGTTAGCCTCCTCGACTTCATAACGGTAGTCTTCGATTACAACGTTTGTTAAAACCTTTGCACACATTTCTTTTACTAGAGTATCAATGTCACGTTCTGTATCTTTAATTGATAGTTCAAGATATTTACCAATACGTAAATCTTCTACTTCAGTGTACCCCATTTTTACTAAAGAACCTTGTACAGCAGAGCCTTGTGGATCAAGAATGCTCTCGCGTAATGTTACGTAAATTTTAACTTTTTTCATTGTTATTTGCCTCCGAGTCTAGAAAGTATAATAGTATAAACATCAGTTAAATTGCCAAGGTTTCGACGAAAGACATCTTTGTCTAACTTTTGATTCGTTGTTGCATCCCAAAGTCTGCATGTATCTGGTGAAATCTCATCCGCTAATAACACGTTTCCATCATGGTCACGTCCAAACTCCAATTTAAAGTCGATTAGCGTAACATTAACCTCCGCAAAGATTGGCTGCAAAACTTTATTAACAGCTAAAGCACCTTCATAAATAGCTGTCACTTCTTCAGGCGTTGCAAGATCAAGTACGTCAATATGCTCCGTTGTAATGAACGGATCACCCAGCTCATCATCCTTATAATAATACTCAACGATTGGACGTTTTAATGGTGTTCCTTCCTCTAAGCCGAGACGTTTCGCTAAGCTACCTGCTGCTAAATTACGAACTACAACCTCTATTGGAATAATATCTACTTTTTTCACAAGCTGTTGTGTATCAGATAATTGTTTTACGAAATGTGACGCAATTCCGTTTGCTTGTAATTTTTCGAATATTAATGAAGTAATACGATTATTTAAAACACCTTTTCCTTCAATCTCTTCCTTTTTCTCACCATTAAATGCTGTGGCACTATCCTTGTACTCAACAAGCAGCACGTTTGGCTCCTCTGTTGTATACAATTTTTTTGCTTTACCTTCATACAAAAGTTGACCTTTAGTCATATCGTTATTCCCCCTGGATATTATGAAATACGTGCGGATTATCCCAGAATTGAACCGCATATTTTACGATTCAATTCTGATATATCCGCTAGTGGCTCTAACATTCATTTTAAGCAGGCTAAATAAATATTAGTTAAGTCCTAGTCGTTCAAAAATCATATCAACATGCTGTAAATGATAGTTGTAGTCGAAGCACTCATCTAGCTCTTCCTTCGTTAAATACGATGTAATTTTTTCACTTGCATCGACTAACGTACGGAATTGAACCTGCTCGTCCCACGCCTGCATCGCTAAAGGCTGTACTGTATCATACGCTTCCTCACGCACTAATCCTTTATCAATAAGGGCTAATAGGATACGTTGAGAATAAATTAAACCAAAAGTGCGACCCATATTACGTTTCATGTTTTCAGGGAATACGGTTAAGTTTTTCACAATATTACCGAAGCGATTCAACATATAGTTAAGAGTAATTGTTGCATCCGGTAAAATAACGCGCTCTGCAGATGAATGTGAAATATCACGTTCATGCCATAAAGCTACATTTTCATAAGCTGTTACCATATAGCCACGCATTAAACGAGACATACCAACCATGTTTTCAGAACCGATTGGATTACGTTTATGTGGCATTGCTGATGACCCTTTCTGCCCTTTTGCAAAGGCCTCTTCCACTTCGCGTGTTTCAGATTTCTGTAAGCCGCGAATTTCTGTAGCAAATTTTTCAATGGATGTTGCAATTAACGCTAAAGCGCCTAGATACTGTGCATGTCGGTCACGCTGTAATGTTTGTGTTGAAATAGGTGATGCTGTTAGTCCTAATTTATCGCAAACATACTGTTCAACACGAGGGTCGATGTTGGCGTAAGTTCCAACGGCTCCAGACATTTTTCCTGTTTCAATCACTTTCGCTGCTGCTTCAAAGCGTTCAAGGTTACGCTTCATTTCTTCATACCATAAACCAAGTTTTAAACCGAAAGTTGTTGGCTCAGCATGAACACCATGTGTACGCCCCATCATGACCGTATACTTATGCTCTTTTGCTTTTGCTGCAATAATATCAATGAAATTCACGATGTCTTTGTGTAAAATATCATTTGCCTGTTTAATCAAATAGGAAAGAGCTGTGTCAACTACGTCTGTAGAAGTTAAACCATAGTGCACCCATTTTCGCTCTTCGCCCAGTGTTTCAGAGACAGCACGTGTGAATGCCACAACATCATGACGTGTTTCTAGCTCAATCTCTAATATACGATTAACATCAAATGAAGCCTTTTCACGTATTTTAGCTACATCTTCTTTTGGAATGTCGCCTAATTCTGCCCAAGCTTCGCATGCTAAAATTTCAACCTCTAGCCAAGCTTGATATTTATTTTGTTCTGTCCAAATTGCACCCATTTCGGGTCTTGTGTAACGTTCAATCATCGCGTATCTCCTTCTATTCTGACCAAATGCCAGAACTCTCGATTTGTTGTAGTGTTTTCTCTAAGTCTTTTGTCATAATCGTTACGTGGCCCATCTTACGGTTCACTTTAGCTTCAGCTTTCCCATAAAGATGTATTGACCATTCAGGATATTTAGCAATTGAGTTACTAAGTGGCATGACATGCTGCCCTAAAACATTGACCATAATAGATGGTGCCCATAGCTGTGGTTTACGCAGCGGCCAACCACATACAGCACGAATATGCTGATGGAACTGTGAAACATTACATGCTTCTATTGAATAGTGACCTGAATTATGGGGTCTAGGTGCTAATTCATTAATCATAATGCCGCCATCTTCTAATACAAACATCTCTACTGCAAGAGTTCCGACTAACTGCAAGTAATCGGCAATTTTCAAAGCTTCTCGTTCCGCAGCCTGAGCTGTTTCTTTTTTTATACGGGCAGGCACAATAGTTTCATGTAAAATATGATGAACATGAATATTTTCTCCAACTGGCTGACAGTATGATTCACCATTACCATTTCTTTGGACTATTACTGATACCTCTTTTACAAATGGGACAAATCCCTCAGCTATACATTGGGAATGTGAAAAAAGCTCCCTCGCTAATGGCAGGTCTTGTGCTGATTTTAAAAGCTGCTGTCCTTTGCCATCATAACCACCTCTTGCTGTTTTGACTATACAAGGATAACCAATCGTATCAATATTGGCTACTAATTCCTCATAAGTATTTGCAACAATATAAGGTGCTACTGGACAACCAGCTTTCACTATCGCTTCCTTCTCGGTTACTCGGTTTTGTGTAATGCGTACTAATTCTGCACCCTGAGGTACATAAGCCATTTGTGTTAAGCGTTTTAGTCCATCATAATCGATATTTTCAAACTCAAAAGTGATCACATCACTTACTTCTGCAAGCTCCTCTAAAGCAGCCTCATCGTCATATGGTGCCACAATACGGATATCTGCAACCTGTCCACATGGTGAGTCCATTGTTGGTTCAAGAACGGCAATTTTAAAGCCAACTTCTTTTGCAGCAAGTGCCATCATACGGCCAAGCTGCCCACCTCCAATAATACCGATCGTTTGCCCTGGATAAATAATCTTTGTCACACCAAGTCACCTGTGCTTTCCAATACTTGTTGCTTTGTTGCTTCTCTTCTAGCATCTAGTTTAGTAGCAAGCTCTGTATCTGTTGTCGACAAAATTTGCGCTGCAAGCAAACCTGCATTTGTCGCTCCTGCTTTACCTATTGCAACTGTGGCAACAGGTACACCTCCAGGCATTTGAACAATTGATAATAGAGAATCAAGACCATTAAGAGCACGAGATTGTACAGGCACGCCAATTACGGGTAATGTTGTTTTTGCTGCCACCATTCCTGGTAAATGTGCAGCCCCACCTGCACCCGCAATAATCACCTGAATACCTCGCTCACGTGCTGATTCAGCATATTCAAACATTAAATCTGGAGTACGATGTGCAGATACAACCTTTTTCTCGTACGGTACTTGTAATTCATCTAAAATATCACATGCATGTTTCATTGTTTCCCAGTCACTTGAACTCCCCATAATGACACCGATTTTCGGATTCATGAATTGTCGCTCCTTTTAAACGATAGAAAAATGATCAAAATATATTGTGTAAGCCTCTATACTTCAAATAGCTACTGCAATTCTTTTCTTTATCAATAATGCCTCGGCATTATTGCGTCCGGAATCGGCTTTGTGCTTAGACCTGCGTGAGGGCCGACACGATGTCGGTCATTTCAGTAAAGCCACAGGACGTGGCGTTTTTTATCGATGCAGGTCAGTTAGCCGTTATCGCATGGATGCGATGATTTTAGGCTAACATCCTTTATTAACTCCTTTTCGATTTCCGTGACATCCGCCAGAGGCTTTAACTTATTTCAGCAGATGTTTGGATACACGCTGAAATAAGTTAAACAAAGAAAATCCCCAAATAAACTACTCTACCCTACACGTGAAAGCAGTTTACTTGAGGACTTATTAAGAAAAGAATATGCAAAAGTACATTTCTGTACATATACCTTCCGTAACATGCCAAAAGCGCTTTCCCGCATAGTCCAGCATTTACGGTGCCGGGTAGAGACACTAGAGCCAATCCTCTAGCATATATGTGGGACCTTATTTGTTTTTCCTTCTCACATTTTAACAAGTGATTTCACTATCGTCAATGTAAAAATGCGAACATTTTATTTTAGTCATTTGAAAACGTTCGGATTTTAGTCAAATCTACTCAGAATCTTGATAGACCATTGCTTTAAATTGTATTTTTTGACGTAAATACGTTGGTTCCCCGTTAACTAAGTGAAAAATCGGTTCTTCTTTTCTACCAACTGCTATAAAACCATCTTGACGCATTCTAGCCAAACAATCTTCAATTGACTCATTTTCTTCTACCTCATACCAAATTTGTCTTTTTCCCAAACTCTTCTTCCTTTCAAATTCCTATCCTTTTAACTCTCTTAGTTTGAATTCCATTATACCTAAAGATTATTCAATAAGTACTTATTTATAATTAATTTTAAGTAATATTTAACGTTTTGATTTATTAAAAATACCTGCAGATTAAAATTCTGCAGACTATGATTAAGGTTTTTGGAAACTGAATATTCCTATTAAATATATACCTAGAAAAAGGATCAGCAAAAAAGCATTGAGCATAATAAGTACCTTACGAATATCACCTTTAATGCCAAAAATCGCACTGAGTATTCCTAGTCCACCTAATACAAATGGTGTAAAAATGCTTAGGGAATTATAAAATTTCCCATACCATTTTGTAGGATCATAGCCAAACATAAAGAATGTTACTATTAATAACAAGATAGAGATTGCTGTAAAAATATAACGCCTCATAGTTCATGCCTCCATATCATTGGATATTTAGCTAGTAAGGCTCTTACTTTTCATCTTCCTTTGACAATATTTTTTTCAATATCTCGCGTAGAGAAAGAACGATTTAAAAGGTCATTTAAGGATTCCATTTATGATATTCTGCCTATCTGTTCATTAGTGCTATAAGTCATATTAGTTTTTCTATTGCTCTCTTGTATAATGCTAACCGTAACTATAACTGCTACTCCTTTTAAATAATTATAGCATTGCAGAATTTACACATAAATAAAAAAAGCCGAGGAATAAATCCTCGACTTTTTAAATGCCTAGCGACGT